>NZ_CP084318.1:2490000-2790953 GCF_020310025.1 Leeuwenhoekiella palythoae | reverse complement strand
CGCTCCTGCGGTGCTGGAAGAAGTATTTGGGGTAGACTTCGATGAGCCTGAAAACAAAGACGTGCGCGGCGAACGTGCATCACTGGTTCCGGGAACCAATGAAATTTACAAATTCACCGGTCTTAACGAAGACCAGCGCAAAGCTTTACAAGAGTCAGACACGCACTGGTTTGTTTATAGATATTCTGATGCTTTATTGATGAAAGCCGAAGCCCTCAACGAATTAGGAAGAGGCGCCGAAGCGATCAGTATTATTGAAGATCTCAGAGAAAAAAGAGCTGCCATAGCGCAAACGCAAGAACAAGTTTCGCCTCAGGATCAAGATGGGATAAGGCGTTATATTCTAGCGGAACGTGCGCGTGAATTTGCCTTTGAAGGAAAACGCTGGTTTGATGTATTGCGTAACGCGCGTAAGAACAACTACGCCTATTTAGACATCTTACTTGGTGTGGCACTGCGCAGTGCTCCTGCCAATCAACAGCAAAGTATTCTTGCAAAACTTCAGGATCCTAACAGCCACTATTTACCAATAAATACGTTTGAGCTGTACACTAATAAAGCACTCACACAGAATCCATTCTACAAATAATATCAAGCTATGAAAACACATTTAAAAGGGTTCAAACTTACATCAGTCTTCATACTTATAGCTTTAGCGAGTATGGTTTTTGGGTGTACCCAAGAAAAATATAAGGAGTCTACAGATGAGACTTTAAATATCACAGAATTTTTAAGAGCTAACGAAGAGGAATACTCGCTATTCCTTGAGATTTTAGAAGTGACAGACTACGCTTCTTTTATGAATACCTATGGGACCTATACCCTATTTCTTCCTACCAATGCTGCCATTGAAGGCTTTTTAGGAGATGTAGGCGCAGGAAGTATAACAGATGTTCCGCTTGAAGATTTACAAGAGCTGGCTAAGCTGCACATACTTTCTGATGTTGTGACCACTGTTGAATTTAATGATGGAAAAATCGCAACACCAAGCCTGCAAGGTCAATTTTTGATCACCGGAGCTTCTAATATTAATGGCGAGTCAAGTATAACTATAAACAAAGATTCGCGCATCATCACGTCAAATCTTGAAGTAGGTAATGGGGTGATTCACGTGATTGACAAGGCGCTTCGTGTTGCTGATAAAACACTGGCTGAAACCATTGATGCAGACCCGGAATTATCATTATTTGCCGAAGCGGTACGCGAAACAGGGTGGTATGATGTTTTAGATCAGCCGGTCACTTATGACCAAGACAGTATTTCAAGCCACGTTAGCGTTTTGGCACAAACCAATGCGATTTTTCAAGAGGCCGGCTTAAATTCTATCGAAGATTTAAAAGCACGTTACAGCCACCTTGACGATCCTACCAACCCAGAAGATAGTTTAAACCTATTTGTGGCCTACCGCATAATTCCTGAGTTAGATTACTTGGCAGACCTTGCGGTAAAGTCCGTAGTTCTCACTAAAGCTCCTTTAGAAGTAATCAGTGTAAAACTTGCTAGTGATTCTTTATTACTCAATGAGGAAACCTTCAATGGAATTTTTGAACCGGGCGTTCAGATCAATAGAGCGCAAAGTGATATCACGGCGTCTAACGGTGTGTTGCACTATGTAAATGATAATTTCTTTATTAAAAAACGTTTTCCGGCTCCTGTATATTTTGATGTTGCAGATCAACCGGAATACAGACAACTAAGTGCCGTTTTTAGAAAACCGGGTAACTATGCCGAGTTGGCCAGATCAGAATTATCTGAAGTAACCTGGGAAGGTAATGAAGCCTTTAAGATGGGCTATCTGGCTGCTGCCACTGGTGATGGAGCGCAGCTATCTCAGGCTTGGCATGGTGACGTTGTAGAGCTTTTAAGACACAGAACCGGAGTGATCAACAATCTGGCTTTTACCACACCTGTGATCATAAAAGGACGCTACAAAATTTGGGTTTCCTATCGTCAAAATGCTCGTGCATCAAGTTCTGTAAGAGTATTGTTTAACGGCGAAGCATTACCACGCCTGATCAATTTTACCGAATACGGTAATACCGAACTTCCTGAGCGTGTCCTGGAATCTCAGGGATATAAGCGTCACTTGAGTGTTACCACTAGCAGATTTAATTCGCGATTAGCTGGTATTGTTGAAGTGCCTACCACAGGAAGACACACCATTACTTTAGAGTCGCTTGCTTATGCCGGGGGACAATCTTGGATTGATGTTATCGAATTCAGGCCTGTAGATATGGATCAGCTTTATCCAAAATTTGAAGCAGGAGGCGACGGACTCATTTATGAATAAAATCAAACACATTAAACAATTCCATAAAAGGATGATCTATCTAAATAAACATACACGCATTTTTACTGCCGGCATCGCCCTTCTGGCAATGCTGTCGTGCTCTGATCCGTGGGAAGAACATAGCGCTACAACTGATGTAAATCTAAATACTACTTTAAATCAACGTATTACTGCTACCGCAGAAACTTCAGAATTTGGTGCGCTTTTAGAAGAAACCGGTTATGATAAAGTTCTGGCAGGTTCTAAAACCTATACGGTTTGGGCGCCTACTAATGAAGCGATGGCAACTATTGAAGCAGACGCATTGGCTGACGCTTCGGCGAAAAAGCTTTTTATTGAGAATCATATAGCGCTTACCGCCTTCTCATCGGTTACTGAAGCCGACACCTTAACGGTGCAAATGCTTTCGCACAAGTATTTAGAATTTAAAAATGGATCTGTAATGGCTGATGCCGATGTCGTTACCGCAGATCAATATGCTTCAAATGGCTTATTTCACATAATTGATAAAGCTTTAGTGCCTAAACAAAATATTTGGGAATATTTAAACACTGATGCTTCGGCAAATGCTATGAGCTCCTTTTTGATTGACCTTAATGAATTTAACCTATATCAAAGGGATAGCACTGCAAAAGCAACTGCAGCACTTATGCCTGAACTCTTTTCAGATTCTTTGACCAATTCGTTTTTCACCAATGTTTACAACCTCAACAATGAGCAGAATAAGTATACCTTTTTCTTGATGGAAGATGAAGCCTATCAAAGCGAAGTTCAAAAGCTTGAACCTTATTTGATAAAAAGCAACGAAGATTCTACCACAACCTATGCCAGCTATTTTACTGTACGGGACTTGGCATTTCACAAAGCAATTGCTCGCGAAAATTTGCCAGATACACTCACTTCAAAGTTTGGTGTTAAAGTCCCTATAGATACAGATGCTATCGTTGAAGAAGTGCAGTTGAGTAATGGGATTGTATATGTTATGCGCAGTTTAGATGTGCCTTTAGAAACTCGTTTGCTGACTACGCTAATTGAAGGTGAAGAACCATCAGGTTTTAGTCAAGGTGACAAGCGTGGGAACACCTATTATCGCGAAAAAGAAGATCCTGACGGAGAACTGTTTTATGACATCATGGTGCAAAACCACGAAGTGCCGTTGTTCTCTATCTACTATAATGCTAACAATCTTTATAGCACGACTTACGAGGTTTACTGGCGTGCGATCAATGATATACAATCAAACACATTTCAACAACGCTTAAGGTTTGGTGGCACTATTCAAGAAGATGGTACGGTGACAGATCCTATTGCTACCCTTGATTATACTGATGTACCTCCTAATACGTATGAGGAGGTTTATATTGGCGAATTCACTCTGGACCAGGCCGGAATGCTTGACCTGATCTCACTGATTGCAGCCAACACAAGCTCTACAGGTGCTAATACCCTGACTTTAGATTATTTAAAACTAGTGCCCGTAATTAAGTAATGTCTTTTAAACCAATAGTTATGCTCAAAATATTACAACTAACCTGTATTTTATGCTTGTTTCTCTATGGGGGAGTTACTCAAGGGCTCTATGCTCAAAGTACTGCTGACACTACTGATGTAGCTTCTGAGTCTTCAAAAGGAATTGCAGTAACAGGAATTATTAAAAATGCTGCAAACGGTAAAGGCATTTCTGGAATAAACATCGCAGTACCTAATTTTTCTGCTGCCATCAGTAATGAAGATGGAAGTTTTTCTATAAATGTGCCGCACCTAAATGCGCTGCTTAGCATTAGCGGTCAAGAGTTTCAAAGTAAAGTATACCCGCTTAACAACAGATCTAGCGGAATTGAAATTTCGCTTTATGAAGCCAACTATTCTCAGTTTTATCAAAATTCAGAATTACCCGGAGGGCAAGCTTTACAATATACCAATCCAAAGGCTGCCACTACGGTAAACTTTTCTGAAGGACAATGGGGCAACCCGGTAAATGAGTCGGTTGCAGATTTTTTACAAGGGCGTGTAGCCGGCCTCAACAGTGTACGTAAATCTGGCGTGCCGGGAGCGGGCGCAAATCTTACACTACGAGGTTTCAATTCGCTTTATGCTACAAATAAACCTTTACTTATTGTAGACGGTATGATCTACGATGATGAAGATTATGGATCCGGAATCATTCAGTATACCGGTTCTTCTCCACTTTCAATGCTAGAGGTAAAAGACATTGAAGATATAACTGTTTTGAAAGATGGTTCTTCAATTTACGGAACCAAAGGAGCTAACGGGGTGATCATTATCACCACCACCCGACCAGTTGATCTAAGTACAAAAATAGATTTTACGATGTACGGCGGAATCAATCAAGAACCTAATGAACTGCCCGTATTGCGGTCAGGAGACTACAGAACCTATTTGTCTCAGCTTGTTGCCACACGCGGAGATACTCAGCAACAAATAGCCAATTACCCTTGGATGAATGATGATCGACAAAGTGAGAATTACTATGCTTATCATAATCAAACCAACTGGCAAGATCAGGTTTTTAAAAGCAGTGCAAACCAAAACTATTTTTTAAAAATTAGAGGAGGTGATGATATTGCAAAATATGGCCTTTCGGTGGGTTATCTCAACAGCGAAGGTGTAATTAGAAATACAGGCCTTGAGCGGTATAACACCCGCTTGAATGCCGCACTTAGATTAACCGAAAAACTGACCGTAAACGCAAATCTTTCCTTTATTCATAATACAGAGCATTTACGAGATCAAGGTTTAGCGTACAAAACCAGCCCAATGTATCTGGCACTCACTAAAGCTCCATTTACAGCAATAAATGTGATCAATGCAGCCGGAGAAGTTTCTCCTAATTTATCTGATGTTGATCTATTTAATGTGGGAAATCCGCTTGCAATTATTGAGAACGGAATTGGCATTAATAAAAATTATCGCTTTTACGGGAATCTGGACTTCAATTATAGCATCGCCGAAAATCTACAGGCTAATATGCTGGTTGGGCTTACATATAACAAAGAACGAGAGTCTTTCTTTATACCTGATTTTGGTGTGGCAGATGTTATTTTACCTACGGCGATAGGTAACAACCGCAGCGGTAGTGAAGTACAACGTTTATACTCTCTGTATACTGACACCTATTTGAATTATGGAAAACGCTTCAATAATACGCACGGTTTAGATCTCAGATTAGGCTTTAGAACACAAAGCAACGAATCTGAAAGCGATCTAGGTCTTGGATTCAATTCGGCTACAGATGATTTTACAACAGTGGGCGCCGGGAGCAATTTACTTCGTGTTGTAGGAGGTTCTTTAGGCGAATGGAAGTGGATCAACGGCTACCTCAGCGCAGAATATGATTACCTCAACAAATATTATTTAACGCTTAATGGGGCAATTGATAGTTCTAGTCGCTTTGGAGATGATATTCAAAATGGAGGCTTCAACATTGGAGATTCTCAATTTGCAGCCTTAGGGTCTGTATCAGGAGCGTGGCTGCTTTCTTCAGAGGATATTTTTAAAAATGCTTCGGCTTTAGACCTTTTAAAATTGAGAGCAAGCTACGGAGTAAGCGGTAACGATGACATTGGTAATTTTACCTCACAGCAGCTTTATGTATCCCAGAATCTTTTAGGGATTCAAGGCCTCGTTCGCGGAAATATTGGGAATCCCGAACTCAAATGGGAAACAGTATCTAAACTGAATTTAGGTCTTGACTTGAGCTTGTTCAACGAGCGCTTTAATGCTTCAGTTGATGTGTATCAAAATAAAACTTCTGATATGATTACTTACGAGCCGGTTAATACCACAAGCGGTTTTAACTATGTAGTTTCTAACAGTGGCGATATGCAAACACAAGGCATTGACTTAAGCCTGAATACCCTACTGGTAAATACTTCTGATGTTAAGTTTGACTTAGGACTCAACCTTTCGCGCTACGTCAATGAGGTGACCGGTTTACCTTCGGGACCTATTATTTCTGAATTTGGTGGCGCAACCTATATCACGCATGAAGGTCAGGATGCTAATTTATTTTTTGGGTATGAGACTAACGGTGTTTATGCAACTACCGCCGACGCTCAAGCCGCAGGTTTAAGTAGAAGAATGGAAAATGGTGCGCTGCGTGCTTTTAGTGGCGGTGATGTCATTTTTACAGATTTAAACAATGACGGCATTATTGACGATGATGATCGGGTCGTAATAGGAAATCCTAATCCGGATCTCTTTGGAAGTTTCAGCGCAAACTTTAAATGGAAACGCTTAAGCATTTCGAGCTTGTTCAATTTTTCGCTAGGCAATGATCTTTACAATGGTGTACGCTATAATCTTGAGAAAATGAGTGGTTATGAGAACCAGACCATTGCTGTAAACAATCGCTGGGTTGCAGAAGGTCAGCAGACTACAATACCCAGAGCAGTTTGGGGCGATCCATTAGGCAACGCTTCATTCTCTGATCGCTGGATTGAGGATGGCTCTTATTTACGACTTAAAACCCTTGTTGTGGCCTATGATGTTTCAATAGATCTAGAACATATAAAATCATTTAAGGTATACGCTTCAGCAAATAATCTGTTTACGCTGACTGATTATTTAGGCTACGACCCAGAGTTTAGTGCTACTTCTTCAATTTTTGGTCAAGGAGCAGATCTGGGGTTAATGCCACAGTTTACTACAATACAAATGGGTTTAAGACTAGGACTATAATTTAAGAAAGAGATGATGAAACTATTTACAAATACAAAATATACGCTAAAGCTTGGGGCTCTTGCATTGCTTTTAGGATTAGGTTCTTGTCAAGAATATCTAGATGTGGAACCTCAGGACCAACTGAATCAAGATCAGGTCTATCGCGATGTTTTTGACGCAGATGCCGCTGTGGTGGGTATCTATGGAAAGTTTATGGGACTTGCAGAAAAATACGTTGTTCTTAACGAATTGCGTGCAGATTTAGTAAGCCCTACCTATAATGCTGGTCCATTTTACACTCAACTTAGCGAACATAGCGTAACCGCCGAAAACCCATACGCGAGTCCGAAAGATTTCTACGAGGTAATCAACAATTGTAACGATGTGCTGAAGAATTTTGATCTTATGCGCGCTGATAACAGATTAGACAGTAACGAATATAATGAGCGCTACTCAGATATAGGAACTTTAAGAAGTTGGTTATACTTACAATTAGGAATTCACTACGGTCAGGTGCCTTACATCACGGAGCCGGTCGAGAACCTAAACGATATTCGCAACCTCAATCAATATCCACGCATTCAATTTGAGGAATTATTAAATGAGCTCATCACATTCACCGAAGGCTTGCCTTTTACAGATACTTACAGTGCTAATAGCACTTTACTCATAGATGTTGACGGTTATAATACCGGGAAATTTTTCATCAATAAAGAATGTTTGCTAGGTGATTTACATTTATGGCGAGGTAATTATGTGCAGGCAGCATCGCACTACAAAGTGGTTTTAGAAACCGCCTCAGACAGTGGTAGCGACTCTGAACGCTATGATGTTTACCGCGTAAAATATGCTGAGATCGCAAGCAATAATGACTTAGCTGTAGGTTATATACGTTACCGCGAGCAAGATGCTCAAGCGCTGATCAATAACAATACACAAGGTTGGCGTTCTATGTTTTCTAGAGAGCCTGATGCCTTATGGAACACCGAGTGGATCTGGTCACTACCCTTTGACTCCAGCTTTGCGCCTGAAAATCCGTTCATCAATTTATTTTCTAATCAGAATGGCAACTACTTACTCAAGCCGTCTCAAGAAGCGATGAATTTGTGGGAAGATCAAACGCAGCTCAACGGGTTTCCTTATGATGCCCGCGGTTCTAAGTTCTCCTACTCTATGATTAACGGTAATCCGGTTATCATGAAGTACTTGTATAACTACTTAGACCCAGTAAGTCAATTGCCGGTAGATGTATTTCAACGCGATGGCAGATGGTTTCTTTATCGAGCAGCAAAATTGCATTTACGTTATGCTGAAGCGGCAAACCGCGATGGGCAGCACCGTCTCGCTGATGCTTTACTAAACTATGGCTTACAAAATGAATATACCGTTGAAGGCGTTGAAGATGTGACAGATATAGAACAGACTAATCTTCCGTTTCCTTATGATTTTGATGCGCGACAAGGTGATTTCCCATTCTACAGAGGAAATTGGTATCGCAACGGTGGTCTGCGAGGTAGAGCCTATCTCGAGCGTGCGCCGGTGTATGGGGACAGCTTGATTTCCATAGAAAATAATTTAATTGAAGAAGCTGCGCTCGAACTTGCTTTTGAAGGCAATCGCTGGGGGGACTTAGTGCGGGTAGCAATACATCGTAACGATCCTGCATTTTTAGCTGATAAGATCTATGCTAAACTGAATGCGCAAGGCAATGCAGAAGCTTCTGCCGTACGTACCAAATTAATGTCTCAAGAAAACTGGTACCTCCCTTTTGTATGGAACGATGAAGAGTAACTAACGATTTTGTTTGTGTTTAGATTTAATTCTAATTTTGAGACGATAATGCTGCGGGTAACACCGCGGCATTGTTGTTTTACAGCAGTTTGTGAATCTCTGCAAACACACAGGAGAGAACAGGATAGAATACCTTAGCTTGATCGCTAACTTTGAATAGCTTCCTTTAATTAAACGCTATTCATTACAACCTATGCCAAGATTCTCATCAATTTTCTGTTTATTCTTTTCTTGCATAGTGTCCATTATGGTGAGTGTTTCTTGCAAGGAAAATCACAGTACTAAATCTGAAGTTTCCACTGATAAACCGAACTTTTTAGTCATTATTGCTGATGACGCGGGCTGGAATGATTTAGGGATTCATGGTTCAGAAATCAAAACGCCTACTTTAGACAGTCTGGCCGCGCAAGGACTTCTTTTAGAACGTTACTACACCTACCCCACCTGCTCCCCTGCTCGCGCTAGTTTCTTAACCGGGCGTCCGGCAAGCAGAATGGGCATCGTAGCTCCTATAAGTGGTCGCAGTGAACTCAATCTACTGGATAGCATTACAACCTTACCTCAGGCACTTGGTGCGCTTAACTACAACACAGCATTAATGGGTAAATGGCATTTAGGCCTAAAACCCGAAAGTGGTCCCGAAGCCTATGGGTTTGATTTTTCCTACGGATTTTTACACGGTCAACTAGATCAGTATGCGCATACGTATAAAAATGGCGACAGCACCTGGTATAAAAATGGGAAATTCATTACCGAAGAAGGGCACGTAACAGATTTACTTACAGCCGGCGCGATACATTATTTAGACACTCTAAATCCCGAAAAAACCTTTTACCTGCAGTTGGCATACAGCGCACCACATATTCCGTTGCAGGAACCTCAAGAATGGTTAGAACAGTACAGTTCAATTGCAGACAGTTCACGACGCGCTTATGCCGCTGCGATGAGTCATATGGATCACGGCATTGGCAAAGTGCTGCAGAAATTAAAGCAAACTCAAAGAGCTGAAAATACAGTCATTCTCTTTGTAAGCGATAACGGAGCTCAAGAACAATGGATTCCTACCACACAATATGAAGGTAAATATGGTCCTAATTATACTCTGGGCAGTAATCTACCGTTGAGAGATTTTAAAACTTCTAACTATGAAGGAGCTCTTCGTGTTCCTGCAATTTTTTCTTGGCCGAAACTCAATGCCAAAGGTTCGTCTTCAAATTATATTAATGTCTCTGACTGGATGCCTACCTTTTTACAATGGGCGCAGGCTACAGCAATACCGCCTTCGGTGGAAGGGGAATCGGTCGAAAAATTACTAACTTCATCACCGAGCGCCCGCAAAAAGCCTATTTACACTCGAGGTCATTTGCAAGAATCTTTGATTGTTCCGCCGTTTAAACTTATTAGAACGCGCCACCTTGAAGGTCAAGCCGATTTTGAATTGTATGATATTGAAAGTGATCCTTCAGAAACCCAAAATATAGCTTTAGAACAACCTAAGAAAGTTGATGAATTAAAAGTAATTTTAAAGGAAGAGTTTTCTAAAGATACTCCGCAAGTCAATGTGGAGCTTAAACATTAAAGCATTCCTGCTAAAATTCAGCCTAAAATAAAAAAAGTATGAGCATTTCTAAAACAACCAATCAAGAGGCAAATCCAGGAGGTATTCAAAAAAAACACAGTTTTAATTTTAAAGTGAACCTAGAAGTCCTAAGCTGGCTGCCTATGTCAATAAAATGCCTGAGCACCGCCTTCCTCATTTTAGGATTGGCCGGCTGCTCACAGCATAAGGAAAAAGCACTGACACAAATTAGCCTTACCAATCCTGAGGACATTTCGCTTACTGATAAAGCTGTTGCCATTGCGCTAGAAAAATTAGAGTATACCGCTTCAAAAAACTATCCGCTACTTACACTTGATCAAGATACCATAGCCTCGCAATTGAGTGATATGGATGCAGATGGCACAGCTGATCATCTATTTTTTGTTTTGGATTTTGAGCCAAAAGAAGCTAAAAAAATTCAGCTTGAGTGGGTTGCAGAAGCTCCTCAATATGACCTAAAAACAAGTATACGTTTTGGTAAACGTGAGGCGAAAGACCAACCGGTACAACCTGCTTTAGAAGAGACGCTCTCTGCTGAAGATATGCCGAAAGCTTTAGGTTTTCAAAAGTATCAAACCGATGGCCCTACTTGGGAAAACGACAAGGTTGCCTTTAGACATTATCTTGACGGAAGAAACGCAAAAGACGTTTACGGGAAGAAAACTGCAGCTATTTCTCCGGAAAATGTTGGTCTGGATTCAGCTGGCGCAGTTGTTGACAATTACCATACGATGGAAGCTTGGGGCCGCGATGTTTTCCCGGTGGGGAATTCAGCCGGGCTGGGTGGTTTTGGAGTTATCGCGAAGGACAGCATCAGACGTTTAGGAATTCTGGTTACAGACACACTTAGCAATGTAGAACAAACCCATTTTAAAATTGTTGAAGAAGGTGCTGTTAAATCAACCATGCATATTGACTATACTAACTGGAACACCGCAGGAAATACGTATCAAGCGGAAGAGACTACAAGTATCTGGCCGGGGATGTATGCCTATCAAAATACGGTTTCGGTTGCCGGATTACAGCAAGGCGATACGCTCGCCATCGGGCTTTCAAACATTAACAATAAAAATGGTGTAGAAGAATTAAAATCCGAAAAATGGGTTGCGCTTATTCAACATGACAGCTTAACCTACGATCGTAAATGGGTTATGGGAAGTGCATTGATTCTGCCTGCTACTGCCTATCAAAATTATGCTGAAGCACCAAGCACCGGAAATTTCACACAATCCTATTTGGCTAAACTCAATGTAGGCAACGACACGCCGGTGACCTATTATGGAGTTTCTGGTTGGGAATTGAGTCAAGAGCCAAAATTTAAAGATGCTGCCTATTTCAAATCTTATGTAGAGCAATTGGCTAACCAATTATATACAGAGATCGATATTCAAATAGAAAATTAATACTATGCCTGTTCACGCTTTTACCATGCAACTCAAACCCGGTTTTGAGAAAGAATATAAACGCCGTCACGATTTGATCTGGCCGGAACTGCAAAAACTTCTAAACGATTCCGGGATTGAAACCTATCATATTTTTCTGGATGAATCTAGCCTGAAGCTTTTTGCATTTCAACAACTCAAAGAAGGGCATACCACTGCGGCACTTCCGCAGGATCCCATTGTAAAGAAATGGTGGGCTTATATGGCTGACATTATGGAAACCAACGCAGACCATTCTCCTGTAGAAACCCCCTTAAATGAAGTTTTTGAGCTGCAAAAGGAGTAAGACCAAGTTTCACAAATAGAAACTAAAAACAAAAACCCTGAATGTCAATATTCAGGGTTTTGTTCTGATAAGCTGCTTTAAATGCTACTGGCCTTATTTACTAGAGCCTTTAAAGTTTTGCGAACTGTTTTTAAACAGTACATTAAAGGTTGTCAAACTACCGTAAATACGCGTTATATATTGCTGAAGATCTATTTTCTCTTGATCGTCAAGATTTTTACTGCTGTTGATCTTCTGTTCCATCACTCGAATACGATCTCGCACCATTACGATCTTGTGAAAGAAGGTTTCAATAGGAATATCTTTACTTGCCAGACCGGCATCTGCCGGACTTAACGTGAGGGTGCCGCCTTTGTATTTATCAGCTATAGGTACGATCTCAGAAATATCTGAATACTGCTTCAGTAGGTTGCGCAACGTCTTTTCGACCTCATAAAAACTTACTGTATCTACCTCATCATCAACCGCCTCAATGATTTCCATTTCGGTATCAATAGTAACCGTTTCAAGACCGTTGTCAATAAAAGTGATCCAGTAAAGTTCTGAAGTGACATTGGTCACAACGCCAACCCCATATTCAGCGTGTTTAACGCGTGATCCAATCCCTAAAATTCTAGCCATAAAAATGAATTAAATTAAATTACCTCGGGTATTACCTTTGGCGGCGCTAAGAAATGTTTTAGTCTTAAAGATTCTTATCAATCATCTCATACTGATAGAATTCTTCTTTTACACTCTCATAATTGAGACCGTACTGCACCAACATAGCCATCGCTCCTAAAAAGAAAAATCGATCGAAGAAATAGAAAATCTCAAATTCAAAATAATATGCAAATAAAGCGGCTATGTCTGAGAATATAAAACCAAAAGCAAAAAAGATATATAATAACGACCTGTTGCTGTTGTACTTGTTATTGTAAGCAATCGCCTGAACACCCAGAACCATCATAGCTGCCCCGTAAACATAGAGAAGTATGGGTTCTACACCATCGTGAAAGGTATAGGTTACCATACTCATATTCATAATCACATAAAGCGTATAGGTATTTGCGGCAACTAGAATAAGCGTAATGAGTACTACGCCGGGTTTAAAATTTATCTGTGAAATTTTAGGAAGCCGTTCAAAAACTATGGTCAGATAACACAATGTACCGAGGATTAGGTAAGATTTGTACCCCCAAGGTTCTTCATAGAATTGGAAAAATATATCTCTTCCTATTAAAAATAAGAACGCAATAACCGTCCAAAGGTTTAGGAGTTCTTTCTTGATCAGATAATACGCAAAAAAAGTACCGATACTTATAAGGCGTGTCAACCTGCTTGTTTCGAGATCGGTCAAGGCAATAACGGTGAGGTTAATGATAATAAGCAAACCTATAAAAGATAAGTACTTGCCTTTATCATTCAATAAATACTTTGGGGTCATAGTTTTATACCATTAAACACTATTAGGGGTTGTCTCATAATTACGTAAAAGTTAACCAATTGGTTTTAGAAATGCCATAAGGATTAAAAATCTACAACAACGCCAATCCCCAGTTGTTGTTTCCATTGAGTTCTGGCTCCCATTACTACTTCTTCACCGTCAACGTTGGTTTCGGTAATTTTTACGTCATTATCGTATTTTAAATGTGATCCCACTTTAGCCAGCACAAAACTATTCACTTTAAAATTCAAGTTGAGTTCCCAGTCTATATCAACATTCCCGAAGCTTTTTAGATAATCAGTATAAAGATTGACCAGATTGGTTAGGTTAATATTCTCCATAACCTGAGCATTTAAAGAACTCTGTATCAAAATTCCCAATTCGCTATTGACGTTTGAACCTTCCCTAATAATATTTCCATCAGCATCGCGCACCGCGGGCTCAACACCAAAAGCACCATTGTTAGCCAGGTCCTGATCAAGTACAAAAGTTGATTTATAGGTTAATGGAGAAGCGTATATAGATAAGTTATCTAAGCGTTGCCCATACTCACCGCCTACCCCTAAAAAGATGTAGCCCGGAGCCATGAACTGAGAAATTGGCGTGCTGGTATCAGGATATTTATATCCATTTGTAAATTGAGAAGCAAATCTAAATTTAGCTGAATAGTACCAGTTAGATAAGGTATCGCGGCGGTATCCAAAATCTGAGGTAAGTTCTAGATTATCATCCGTTTTGCGTAACTCCTGCCCTTCTTGACTGTTTACTCCGTAGCGCGTAATAAGTTTATTACGCCACTTGCGCTTTTTATCAGAATAATTACGTTCTAGAACCACTTCGGCAAGACCAGAAATGGAATTACTACCACCGGCATTCCAATTCACAAAAGCAACTTCACTTAAATCAATTCCCACACGATTCAATTCTTGCCAATTGGTCTCCGGTTTTGGAGCTAATTGTTCAGTTAATCGTTTTACTAAATTCTTTTTAATAGGAAGCGGAAAAGCGACGTGCTGCGCATGAACAGTTTTACCTGTCAAAAGGATGACGCAGCATAGAGTGAAGTATACAAGTCTTTTCAAATCATTTGATTTTACAGATTACTTATTAATATTCAAACGTACCAAAGGGCGATTTAATTGTTAGTGACTTCTCATTTGAAGCCTCAACGCGCCCAACGATCTGAGCATCTATATTGAAGGATTTAGAGATCTCAATAATATCCTGAGCCAGACTTGGATCTACATACAATTCCATTCTATGTCCCATATTGAAAACCTGATACATCTCTTTCCAATCAGTACCGCTTTCTTCTTGAATAAGTTTGAATAGTGGCGGAACCTCAAATAGATTGTCTTTAATAATGTGCAGATTTTCAACAAAATGTAAAATTTTAGTCTGCGCTCCACCACTGCAATGCACCATCCCGTGTAGTAAACTTTTATCTACGGAAGCTAAAATCTTTTTAATCACAGGTGCGTAAGTTCGTGTTGGAGATAACACTAATTTTCCGGCGTCTAACGGACTCGCTTCAACGGAATCTGTAAGTTTTTTAGAGCCACTGTACACCAAATCTTCCGGTACAGCTTTATCAAAACTCTCAGGGAATTTTTCGGCTAAATAGTTGTCAAAAACATCGTGACGTGCAGAAGTAAGACCGTTACTTCCCATACCACCATTATACTCTGTTTCATAAGTAGATTGACCAAAACTAGCCAGACCTACGATAACATCACCGGGTTTAATATTTGCATTATCAATAACATCTTCTTTTTTCATTCTCGCCGTCACCGTAGAATCTACGATTATGGTGCGCACGAGATCACCAACATCTGCGGTTTCCCCACCGGTACTTTTGATAGAAACACCGTGCTTCTCAAGGTCAGCTATCAATTCTTCGGTACCATTTATGATTGCAGAAATGACTTCGCCGGTGATCAGGTTTTTGTTTCGGCCAATCGTTGACGAAAGCAAAATATTATCGGTAGCACCCACGCAAAGAAGATCGTCGATATTCATAATTAACGCATCCTGAGCAATTCCTTTCCAAACGGAAAGATCGCCGGTTTCCTTCCAATACATATAAGCGAGTGAAGATTTGGTCCCGGCACCATCAGCGTGCATAATTAAACAATGCTCTTCACTACCGGTCAGATAATCAGGGACTATTTTACAAAATGCTTTAGGAAATAATCCTTTATCGACATTTTTAATGGCATTATGCACTTCTTCCTTACCGGCAGAAACACCACGCTGAGCGTAGCGTTTAGAAATCTCTTGACTCATGATTGTTAATTATTTGGCAAAAGTAAGAAATAAAAACGTCCTGATATTTCAGGACGTTTTTAAAAAAAGCTTTTTACTACTATTCCCAATCTGGCATTGACGCGTTAGTAAAGAGTAGGTCGTCATTTGAGAAATTATTTAGAGTTGAAATGTAAATCTCAGGTTCTGAATTTAGATTACTCGGTTTTCTAGTAAAAATGATTTCTCCTTCTGATGGCGACCAACTAGGTTGCACATCATTCAATCCTTCGGTTACTCCATTATTTAAAAGCGCTTCAGAATTTGTATTGAGGTTATATATGTAGATCCGGCTAGAAAATTGACGATATTGTGTGTTTTCTGAGCCAGAAGTATCCTTAGCATAAACAAGCCTGCTTCCGTTTGCGTCTAAGTCAATACCTGTTACAGCACCCGGAGTGTTTCGGTAAACCATTTGCTCTATTGTTCCTGACGATAAACGCACCGTATATACACTTACGTTATAGCCGTTGCTATCATTGGTCTTCAAGGCGATTAAATTGTCGTCAAATGCAGCCGCACTCACTTCTGAAATAAAACTTCCGTCAGGAGTTTGGTAGATTAAAGAAAGACCTCCACCATCAGGATTAATGCTATAAAGCTTGTCAAAGCTAGGATAGTATAGTTTTCCTCCGTTTTGTGCCCAAGTATAGTTGAGCTCACTAACTCGAAATCCATTTAAAGGAATAGCATTAGTCACCTGCTTTATGTCTGAACCATCTAAATTCATGGTGTGCAGTTGTGTTGCTCCATCGACAGTTCTTAAAAACGCGATTTTGGAGGTTTCTACATTACGTCGCGGCTTAAAGCTATTATAGGTCTCTGAGGTAAGTTGAAACTCATTAAAATTAATCTCTCCGGTATTTTCATCATCAGCATCTTCATCGTTACCCCCTGAAAAAATCACACTATTCCCATTAATAGATCTTACATATAGAAAATCATTTTCAGGCGTTGTAGTTGTACTAAATTGTCCTAAAACGCTTTGCACAGGTTCATTTTCTCCATCAGTTGCAGTTACTTGCCAAAAATAATTGCTTCCATACCTTAACTTTTCTACTGTTGCCATAGTATCAGCAACAACTTCTATATTCTGGATTTCATTTGTAGTTCCATTTCTAAGTTGTAAGGTATACACAATTTCATCAGTATCATTAGCAGATGATGACCAGACAAATTCGACCTTTGCCTCTAAGTCAGAAGCTCCATTTTCTGGTGAAAGTAACTCGGGAACTTTAGGAGCTCTGTTTTCATCTCCACCTACAACCAATTCAAAACTTACACTGCTGCGTTGTTCACTTAAAATGGTCACCGCTTCAAAAGCATCTGTATAGCCTTCCAACTCTGCTTGAACAGAATACTCTCCTGTTTTTACTGCTTCAATCAAAAAATTACCATCAACATCTGTAAACACTGTGCTTGATGAAGGATTAGTAACTATTTTCACATTAGCTAAGGGCGTTTTTGAAACAGCATCAACCACAGTACCGTCAAGCGAACCTATACCATTTTCTTCAATAGTATCTTCGCTACAAGAAAGCATTAGACCTACTGTTAGAATTAAAAAGTAAATACAATTATTTTTCATTGTTCTAATTATTAACAGGGTTAGTTGCATCAGTTGGAGTTTGAATTGTTGCCTTTTTAGCAAAATCGAAGTAGTATTTTAATCCAACGCCCAAATTCAAGTAATGATCATCTCTTTTACCATTTATAAGGTTATCTACCTTATCGGTGAAAGTAACATTATGTTCTGCCCATAATTTGAGCCCAATTTTAGAAGATAGAGCATACTCAAGACCTGCACCATATTGAACTTTTGCATCGGTTTGACCAGCATCTAGACCTAATGATTCTTCATTTTCAGAAAAGCCCAGTAGAACTCCACCTCCGGCAAATAAATAAGGAGATAACTTATCATTTTTTAAAAGTTTGAATTCGGCATTCAAATCAACGCTTGCAAAATTTTGATCATAGGTATCTCCCGTTTTAAAATTTAAATACGCTGCATTAAAATTTAGACTGAAACTTTGACTCAATGCTTTTGTATATCCTGCCTTAATCATAGCCCCAAAACGCTTAGCACTATAATCTGCATCAAGCATCGTAGTACCTAAAGAGAAGTTCAAGGCATTAGTATACTGCTGCTTAAAAAATATACGATTATACAACCCAGTACTTTCGGCAACTTCTTTGTCTGCATTGTAAGCGGTTACTAATTCTTCATTAACTGCATTTCCGCCTTTAGCAGACCAATATCCATCTGCTATTCCTTCTATAATTAAATCATGAACAGCTTTCTCAACAGCGTCTTTCACTGCCAATTGAACGGGTTCATTGCGAGTGATTCCCATCTCAGTTTCTAATAAGCGTTGAAACTTTACAAAGCGAAACAAACTAGCATCTAGCGCTTGTGACAAGATGGTTTTAGAAACATAAACCGTTTTTAATATTTCACCATTACTGGTAGAGACCATTCTTAAATAGACCGTGATACGGTCTTGCCTATACTTTGCCGAACCTCCAAGTCCAAAATAACGAGCACCAACACCTCCCGTAATTATATTGGTATCATACGACACAATGCCACCTTCTAATAAAATACCGGCATATTTAAGTGGTGGAAGCGGTGGCTCATTGGGGTTTAAGTTTTTTATATACTCTTGCTTTGTGTTTCTAATGATATTGCGCTCTGTTGAAAGGTTGCTTAGGTTTTCTCGCTCTATAGGAATAAACCAACCACTATCTTCGAGCGCCTTTAGTAAGATTGCCGTAGAGCCTTGAGTTACCGCAGTACTAAACGTACTACCATTCTCAACCGCTTTGTATTGCCCTGTTTGATCTGAAAAATTATAAACTGCCACTTCCACAGGAGCTTGGGCCGGTGGTAAGTTTAATAGGTTTTGAGTAGACTTAGAGTATTCCCCTAAACGTGCCGGGGTTTGATCAAAAGGTTGGTTGAAATAAGTTCCGCAAGAATTTAAAGCGGTAATTAAAAATACCGCTGTAATGACTTTGTAAAATTTCATCTTGATTTATTGATTTGGGACTATAACTTGAGTTTGCTCACCTGTAGAAGTATCTAGAATATTGATCACTAACCCTTCTTCACTTTCAAAAACTTCAACGGCCAGCGTTCCATAGGTAAATGTACCTTCTTCAGTAAAATCACCAATTCCTTCTATTTGTTGTTGAAGCAGTGTTCTTGAAATCTGACTCAAAACTTGTTTATTCAAATTATCACCAAATTGTTCTAATTCTGACTTTTGATCTTCAGCACTCAAACCTTCTTTTAAACCATTTTGTACAGTAGCCGAACTCAATAACCAATTATAGTTAAAGGTGTCCCCTCCAAAAGCCGGGTTAAGCGGTTTGTAAGTAAATTGCTGGGCGTGCATGGAGGTTATTCCTCCAAATAATAGAATTAAAAAAGTAATTGTTTTCATATTAATAGTGTATAAACTTATCCTTCTGTTGTTCTAAAATCTGCAATCGCTCTACAACCTTACTAATTGCGATGCTTGCGTGCTGTTCAAGATATTTGCGCTGAGGTTGGGCAAAAAATTGCCAAACGACAAAATCATCTATTTTAACCGAGATGCGAGTAGTTCTTGATCTACCCGGAACCTCAAGAATTCTAATATTCTTGGAAGACTTTATATCTTTATTGTAGAAAAGGGAATAAAAGTATTTGTAAAAATCTCTGCCCGCTTTTGTGATTGACTTTTGTATTACCAGACCTTGTAGTTTAAAACCATCTTGTGGAGCAGCTTGATCTATTTGATCTGAAGAAATGGCGATGAGATTTCCCTCTAAATTGTCTAGATTCGATAGACTACCTTGTTCTAACTCGATCCTATCTTTACCTATAGGTTTACCGTCTTGATCATAGATTAATAAAACGATAATTGTTTTGTTAGAGACAGCATTAGATAAAACTAAGGTTTGAAGCTCCTTTTTTTCGTACGCACTTAATACGAACCTTTGTTTATCATTATCTTTTGAAACTGTGCCGTCAGCTTGAGTTTTAAAAATTAAAAAATCATATTCTAGGGTACGGTCTACAGGAGATTTATTTTCTGCCAATGCAAAAAATTTTAAAAACTCACTATTTCGCTCTATCCTTATAGACGCTGCGACCTCTTTATTATAGAATTGCGCGTGCGTTTTAACCAATGAAAAAAAAAGAAGAACACTATAAACACTTATAATTTTCAATTTTACAATAGGTTTAATTAGCACATTTTCTAGTTTACAAACCCAAAAGAATCACTACGTATAATCAATACCGGTGATGCTTCAGTTTGCTTAAATTGTAAGGACTCGGTGAGTTTATTTACCCCGAGTCTTTGAAAATTTAAATCATTTCCTTGTTGTTGTATATCTAGCGAAATATCTGCATCACGATTATTAACAAGGTCATAAACCGTATTTCGATTACCTTCTTGAAGAATATCTGAAATAGCTGTTTTAACCTTATAATCTAAGCCTACATAGTTTTGATCTCCTACTTGATTTATGTTGATTTCACTGGCCTGAGCAACTACATTTATCGCGGCTGTATTGTAATCGCCAATCTGACTCAACACTACACTATTCCCTCTAAGAGTTGCATTGCGATCGTTTTGAGCAGTTCCAACACCTAAATTGGTTAATATTTGAGCAGATACCAGTTCTTTTTCTACTAATTGTTTTTGATCATCACTATTAGTTTCATTTTTATACGTTTGAGCATATGCAGATGTCATAAGAAGAATCAATATTGCCGTAAAAAAGAATTTTGGTTTCATAAAGCGTCTTTTTTTAATTTATAAAGAGTGGACATACTTTTTAGAAGTATGCCCACCTTTACAAGAATTGTATTACGCGGTTTTTATCATCCTACGAATACTCATAGTCTTAAAGTGAACCCGATGCACGAGCCATTGCAGGTGCAGTAAGACCTACTCTAGTAACAGCCGCAGGAGTCTGAAGTCCGCTGTTAAGAATAGTACTAGGACCAACTTGAATAACATCTAGAGAATTCCCTCCATTAGGTGCAGCCCCTGGTACATCTTGCTCTGCCTTCCAGCTGTGTCCACCGTCTTGGCTTATAACAATTGAGTTCCCTACCCCGTACTGAGCAGTTTCAGCAGCGTTCATATCTCCACTTTGCATAATATCTACCACGTGACCACGTCCTCTTTGTGTAGCAACTGCATAGTTATCATCTCCTGTTTGAGAAATAGTAGCATCTTGATTTCTACCATTTTGACCTGTAGCTACGTAGTTATCATCACCAGTTTGTGTTGATTGTAAAGAATTTCCGCGACCACTAGCGCTTCCGTAAGCATTTTGAAACGCATAAGCTTCATTACCTTTACCATCTTGAGTTTGATTAGAATAATCTCCATTAGTAGTGCTAGTACCTGCACCAAATTGATGAGACTCCGCTACGTTATCGTGACCAGACTGGGTTTGAATAGCTTCACTATAATCTGATTGTGTATTAGGAGTACCGTTCATAACTTCACCAACTGATGTTACTACAGCGTATTCTGCAGTATTAAAAAGAGCGGCTGAACTTCCGGTATCAACACCTTGGTTCACTAAAGCTACGTTTCCTTTGGTATCACTATCAGTAGTTTGAGTTTGCTCTGATTTGTTATTATTACCATAAGAGAAAACTCTAGCGTAATTACGACCTTTCATTCCATCAGCGTTTTGATTGATCAACGCCTGATTATCATCACCATACTGTTCAACTAGTGCCTCGTGACCTTTACTATTTTCCGGGTCAGCATATTGATTGATCTCAACCATATTACCAACACCTCCTTGTATTACTAGAGCATCACTATTGTCATAAGTTTGTAAGATTTTAGTGGAGTTATCATCTCCGTATTGTTGAACGGCTGCATAATTTTTCTCTGCTTGATTAGCTGTTCCCTGTTGAATATCCGCTTTATTACCTACGGTACCCCCGGCCGCAAAAGGATTATCGTTATTCTGATCTAAGATAACCTCATTAAAATCACCTTGTTGCTCAAGTCGCCCATCATTGTTCTGACCTATTTGTGTAGAATAAATAAGATTAGATTCGCCACTATCAGCCGCATTACCATTTACATCGCCCATCTGAGACATAGATACCTTATTGCCCGCACCGGTTTGATACCCTACAATTGAGTTTTTCTCACCTTCTTGACGGGCCTTAATATCATTCATAGCCCCTGGCATTGTTGCATTTTGCTCAGTATACCCACGGTTTGCTGTAGCTGCCGCTGCTGGAAGCTTATCTGCCGTGGTAATATTTGAGTAATCAATGATACCCCCTATAATTGGCGTATCACTTAGATCGGCTTCTGAAGCCTGAGTGCTGGTTTGTGCAAATGCTACTGCCCCAAACATTAGCGCTGCTGCGCTTAACATAACTTTTTTCATGATTGAAAAGTTTTAAATTAATAATATATAGAATGGTTAATAAAATACTATTTCAATCTTTTGACCCTAAAAGAGAGGGGGCTCTAGCCAAAAGAGATTTTGAGGGGAAGTTGAGACTGAAGTACTTCTTTCAGCCTCAATGCGATGCTAATTTATAAAAATCTAAAGCTCAGATTTTAAGAAGATTGTAACTTTTCGATGAAATTCACGCATAACGAAAACGTTGTAAATAAAAATCGTAGAGCCTGCCTACTCTAAAATACGAGAAGGGAAAAACACCCTTTATGTTACCCTAAAATATTTTGTAGGATTTAACCTACTAAAAAAGTAAGAAATTCACAATTAATTTACATAGTATTAATAGTGCTGAGGCTCCTAATACACCAAAAATTTGGCACCAACTTAATTTAAATTAAGCAGTTCACGGTTTTTAGCCAAAGGCCATAATTTATCTTCAACCATAAGTTCGAGTTTATCTGAAGCATACCGTATAGAGTCAAAAAATGGTAATACTTTAGTCTGGTATACCTCTGCTCTTCCTTTAGTATCTAGTGCATTAGCCTTTTTTCTTGCTTCGATCATAAAACTTATTTCTTTATTGATCGCACTAATATATTTCGATATTTTCTGAATAAGCTCTAGTTGTTCTTGAGCCAACTCTTGATAGTCGGCTTCGTAGATATTCTTTAGTCCATTTACATTTTTGATCAATAGATTTTGATAGCGTATCGCTGTGGGAATTATATGATTTCCGGCAATGGCGCCTAGAACTCTACTTTCAATCTGAATTCTTTTAATATATTCTTCTAATTCAATATCATAACGCGCTTTAAGCTCAACGGTATTCATCACTTCCATTTCTTCAAATAGGCTTGAAACTTGATTTCCTATTTGAACTTTTAAAGCTTCGGGAGTAGTTCTATTATTACTCAGTTTTCGCTTCTTGGCCTCCTTTTCCCATTCAGCACTATAGCCATCACCTTCAAACCTTATTTTTTTAGAAGACTTTATATACTCGCGCAGTACATTAAAGATCGCATCATCTTTTTTCATGCTCTCCTTATCTATTAGCTTATCTACTTCTGCTTTAAAATCTTTAAGCTGTTTGGCTACGATTGTATTTAAAACAACCATGGGTCTTGCGCAGTTTGTAGTGGAACCTACAGCTCTAAACTCAAATTTATTTCCGGTGAACGCAAAAGGTGATGTCCTGTTCCTATCTGTATTGTCCAACAAAATTTCAGGAATTTTACCTACCACATTGAGTTTTAAATCTGTTTTTTCTTGTGGTGACAATTTTCCATCTGTTACTTTTTCTAATTCGTCAAGAACAGCGGTTAATTGTTTTCCTATGAATACCGACATAATCGCGGGCGGTGCCTCATTGGCACCCAATCTGTGATCATTAGAAGCCGAAGCCACAGATGCCCTAAGCAATGCTTCGTTTTCTTGAACCGCTTTAATTGTATTGACGAAGAAGGTAAGAAACTGTAAATTTTTCATCGGAGTCGTACCCGGACTCAACAAGTTGACTCCGGTATCTGTTGCCAGGGACCAATTATTATGTTTTCCGCTCCCGTTTATTCCGGCGAAAGGTTTTTCGTGAAAGAGCACTTTCAAATTATGACGGCTAGCAATACGGTCCATCAAATCCATGATGAGCGAATTATGATCTACCGCAAGGTTGGCTTCCTCAAAAATTGGAGCCAACTCAAATTGGTTTGGTGCGACCTCATTATGCCGTGTTTTAACAGGGATTCCTAAAAGCATACATTGCTGCTCTAGTTCTTTCATAAAATTTAGCGCACGTACCGGAATGGAGCCAAAATAGTGGTCATCTAATTGTTGCCCTTTAGCCGGAGCGTGACCAAGCAAGGCTCTCCCGGTTTGCATGATGTCGGGGCGAGAAGCTGCCAGTGCTGAATCTATCAAAAAATATTCCTGTTCCCAGCCTAAAGTAGCCGTGACTTTAGTGACACTTTTATTAAAATATTTAGCGACCTCTGTGGCGTGATGATCAATGGAGTTGAGGGCTCTTAACAAAGGTGTTTTGTTATCTAATGCCTCTCCTGTATACGATACAAAAACAGTAGGAATACAAAGGGTGGTATCTAAAATAAATGCCGGTGATGTAGGATCCCAAGCGGTATACCCGCGCGCTTCAAAAGTATTTCTAATTCCACCGTGAGGAAACGATGACGCATCTGGTTCTTGTTGAACTAATTTTGCACCTTCAAATTTCTCGATAGCCCTACCTTCTGAAGTTTGTTCAAAAAACGCATCATGCTTTTCTGCCGTAGCTCCGGTTAAAGGCTGAAACCAGTGCGTATAATGGGTTGCACCTAATTCTAACGCCCACTGCTTCATCCCGGCCGCAATACTATCTGCCATTACACGATCTATTTTTGCTCCTGTGTTTATGGCGTCTTCCACTGCTTCAAAAGCATCCTGAGATAAAACTTGACGCATCGCATCTTTTCCAAAAACGTGTTTACCAAATAACTCAGAGCGCTTTTGTGTCTCTAGGATCGTTACCGGCTTTCTGTTTAGGCTTTCTTTTAGGGCAAAAAATCGCAATGTCTCCATTTTAAGGCTAATTTTTATGAAATTCAGAATTCAAACGTACAAAAATATATGATTTCATAATACACCCCTATTTTTTAGGGGGCTTATTAAATTTATTCCGTTAATAAGAAGCATCACCCCCTATTTTTTAAAGATGCAGATATTAAAGAAATGTTATATTTGTTTCTAGTTTAATTCAAAAAAAATTTAAAATCAATTTATTATGGGCAAATCAAAATTAGAGTATCTCTGGTTGGACGGTTATACACCTACTGCCAATCTTAGAAGTAAAACCAAAGTAGAAGAAGATTTTAGCGGGAAGTTAGAGGACTGTCCTGTTTGGTCTTTTGATGGTTCTTCAACAAAACAAGCCGAAGGAGGCTCTTCTGATTGCTTATTGAAGCCCGTTGCAATATATCCAGATCCTGCTCGTAGAGATGGATACTTAGTAATGACTGAGGTTCTTAATGCTGATGGTACTCCACACGAGTCTAATGCAAGAGCAACAATCGATGATGAAGATGATGATTTCTGGTTCGGTTTTGAACAAGAATATTTCATTATGGATAAGAACACACAACTTCCATTAGGTTTCCCTGTTGGTGGTTATCCGGGTCCTCAAGGTATGTACTATTGCTCTGTAGGTGGTAAAAACACACACGGTAGAGCATTTGTTGAGGAGCACGCAGATCTATGTATTGATGCTGGTCTTAACTTTGAAGGTATCAACCAAGAGGTTGCTAGCGGTCAGTGGGAATTCCAACTGTTTGCAAAAGGAGCTAAAAAAGCAGGTGATGAAATCTGGGTAGCTCGTTATTTATTACAAAGACTTACTGAAGAGTATGGTTACTATATTGAGTACCACCCCAAACCAATTAAAGGTGACTGGAATGGTTCTGGTATGCACGCTAACTTCTCTAACACAACATTGAGAACTGCTGGCTCTAAAGAAGTTTACGACACTATTTGTGAAGCTTTCCGTCCTGTAACTGCTGAGCATATTGCAGTATACGGTGAGTTTAATGATCAGCGTTTAACTGGTCAGCACGAGACTGCTTCTATTCACGATTTCTCTTACGGAATTTCAGACCGTGGAGCTTCAATCCGTATCCCAATTATTACTGTAGAGAAAGGATACAAAGGATGGTTAGAAGATCGTCGTCCTGCATCTAACGCAGACCCATACAAAGTAGCTGGTCGTATCGTTAAGACTGTAAAAACAGCTGAGAAAAAAATCTAATCTTTTTTTTTCAATAGAAAGGAAAGCCCGCAACTTGCGGGCTTTTTTTATGTCTAAAAATGAAACTACTTTGAGAAGTGGTATGCCGTCTGTTTTAGTCACTAGTTTTTAACTAAATGCCAGCCCAATAAAAACACAATACGCTGCAAATAGAATGAAACCTTTCCAACGGTTTAATTCTAATTTTAAGGGAAGATAGCCTAGCGGAAGTAATACTACTGCGAAACCTAATAACCAAAACATATTATTTAAAATACTGTCGTCGAGCACGCGTATGGGAGTGATCATAGAAGTCAATCCTAAAACCGAAGCAATATTGAAAATATTAGAACCTATAAGGTTTCCTAAAGAGATCGCTTTTTCCTTTTTCATCGCAGCTATAATCGAAGCTGCAAGCTCAGGAACACTTGTACCTATAGCAATTACCGTTACCGAAATCGCATAATCACTCACACCAACAGATTTTGCAAGATCCTTAGCGCCCATTACCAGCCATTCTGAACCAAAATATAATGCCGATCCTCCTATGAGGAGCCATACCACAATTTTAAAGTAAGACGTTTTGGAGAGTCCGGCGTCGATCTCATCATTTTGCCCTTCTTCTGTTGGCCGGGCATTTTTCGCTCTGCGAATAAGCAAAACAAGGTATGCGATCAATGCAAAGAACAAGATAAATCCTTCTAGCGCAGAAATCATAGCATCGTTTACCAGAGCCAAATAAAGACCTAGTGAAAACAACACCATAACCGGCCAGTTGAATTTAAAAAAATCACTGTCAATCCCTAAAGTCGAAATGATTGCGGTAAGACCTAAAACCAGGGCTATATTGGCAATATTGCTGCCAATTACATTGCCTAAGGCAATATCAGGCGAACCGTCTAATGCGGCTTGAAGACTTACTAAAAGTTCAGGTGCAGAGGTTGCAAAAGAAACCACCGTTAAACCAATAACCATTTTAGAAAGATTCAGCTTAAAGGATAACCCCACGGAAGCCCTAACGAGAAACTCCCCTCCCACTACTAGCAGCATCAAGCCTATTAAAACATATACAATACTCATCAAACTTTATTTTGTGGCTGCGAATATAAACAACCCATTAGTAACAGAGCTGCCAACTTAATTTGAGCCCTTGAGTGCTTGATGTAAGCGCACCGTTTGTACCGCTTCCTTAACATCGTGCACACGTAAAATTGACGCTCCTTTTTGTAGCGCAATCATATTTAAGGCGGTCGTACCATTTAAGGCTGAGTTTGAATCCACACCTAATGTATTTGTGATCATTGATTTGCGTGATAGACCTATTAAAATTGGTAGCTCGAGAACTTGCAGTTTTTCGGTAGCATTTAGTAATTCAAAATTCTGCGCTACGGTTTTTGCAAAGCCTAAGCCGGGATCAACAATAAGATCATTAATTCCCAGTGCTCTTGCAGCTGCAACCCTTTCGCTCAAATAAAAAATCACTTCGTGAACAACATCTTCATATTCCGTAAGATTCGTCATCGTCTGTGGCGTCCCACGCATATGCATCATAATATAAGGCACTTGTAGTTTGGCAATAGTGGTAAGCATTGCCTCATCAAGAAAACCTGCACTAATATCATTGATCAAGGCAGCTCCGGAGTTTACTGCTTCTTGAGCGACTTTAGATCTGAAGGTGTCAATAGACAATAAAACATCTGGATAATTTTTCAGTAATAAGTTTACGACAGGAATTAGACGTGCACACTCCTCGTCTACGCTAACATCTTGAGCTCCGGGGCGCGAACTGTAAGCTCCGACATCTATAAATGTTGCGCCATCGTTGAGCATTTTTTCTGCCTGCGCTAGAATATCTTTTTCATTTTTATAACTTCCGCCATCGTAAAATGAATCTGGCGTTACGTTTAAAATCCCCATCACTTTCGGAATTTCAAAATCTATAAGTTTTCCTTTACAGTTAATGCTAGTCATGAATTGAGGGATGTTTTTCTAGATTGCTTATTTTAGGCGAAATTTACAGAAATTAGATGACCTCGATGCGCGAATGCACAGGTTTGAGCGTACATCTTTTATTCCTCTCAATACTATTTAGAATAATTTACAAGTTAATGGAGCAAACTTCAGCACAATACGACGCAGTCATAAAAACGTGTCGGGATTTATTTTCTAAAAAAATGAGCGATTACGGAAGCGCTTGGCGTATACTAAGACTTCCTTCGCTTACTGATCAAATTTTCATAAAAGCGCAGCGCATACGCGGTTTACAAGAAAATGCGGTTCATAAGGTTGATGAAGATGAATCTTCTGAATTTATAGGTATCATTAATTATTCAATTATGGCTTTGGTTCAGTTAGAGAAAGGTGTTGTTGACCAGCCAGATCTTAATCTGGAAGAATCGCTTGAAGCCTATGACAAGCAGATCAAGATCACTAAAGATTTGATGATGAATAAAAATCACGATTATGGCGAAGCCTGGCGCGATATGCGCATCAGTTCGTTAACAGATCTCATCTTACAAAAACTCTTGCGGGTAAAGCAAATTGAAGACAATAAAGGCAAAACGCTTGTTTCTGAAGGCATAGATGCTAATTATCAAGATATGATCAATTATGCGGTTTTTGCACTTATTTTAATTGAAGAATCTCATTCAAATAACTGATCATTTTGAAAAAACTCATCGGCTTTATACGCGTTTTTGTTGGCGTATTATTTATCATCTCAGGCTTTGTCAAACTAAATGACCCTGTCGGTTTTTCCTTTAAACTTCAAGAGTATTTTGCTCCAGATGTTTTGAATATGGAGTTTATGAGTCCGTTTGCATTGGGGCTCGCCATTATTTTAGTAATTATAGAACTGGTTCTAGGAGTTGCGCTTATCATTGGCTACTACAAGCGCTTGACGATGTGGCTGCTTCTGCTGATGATCGTATTTTTTACCTTTCTCACTTTTTATTCGGCTTATTTTAATAAAGTGACAGATTGTGGTTGCTTTGGCGATGCATTACCGCTCACACCCTGGCAATCTTTCACTAAAGATGTGATTTTGCTGATAATGATTGTTTTTCTGTTCATCAACATCAAACACATCAAGCCGTTTTTCTCAAACTTTAGCAGATCGATCATCATATTTGCCACATTCATCGCTTGTTTAAGTTTTGGATATTATGTCTTAATGCATTTACCGGCAATCGATTTTAGAGCGTATAAGGAAGGTGTAAATATTAGCGAAGGGATGACCATCCCTGAAGGTGCGCCGGAAGCCGTTTTTGATTATCACTGGAAATTCAACATCAACGGGGAGGAAAAAGTTATCACAACACAAGGGGAATATCCTAGCAGTGACGGAGAGTTTGTAGCAGTAGAAACTGAAGTTGTTGAGAAAGGCTACGTGCCTCCGATTCACGATTTTACCATTGAAAAAGACGGTGAGAATTTCACTGAAAAATTCTTAAACACTCCAAACCTTATAGTGATCATCGCTTACGACCTCAGCAAAACAGAATGGAATGGTTGGCCGGTGATTAAAGAGTTAACCAACGAAGCGCTCAAAAAAGGATATTCGGTTATTGGGCTTACAGCTTCGGGAGATGCTTCTGTTAATGATTTAAAAGAAAAACAAAACATCAATTTTGATTTTTACTTTACCGATGCTACTACCTTAAAAACTATTGTGCGCAGTAATCCTGGAATTGTAAAGTTGCACAATGGCACCATTATTCAGAAAAGACACTGGAATGATGCTGATGAAATTGAGCTTGAAACACTTCCTTCTGCAAAAACCTCACTTGATCTGAAGTTAAAGCATCGTCTGGATAGTATCGCGCGTTACGATCAATTATACCGACCAATTCTACAGGAAACTGATGAGCAAAAACGCAAAGCATTAGCTGAAAAATCTGGTCTAAACCTTGAAGATTATTCCGGTGACCTATGGAAAAAACAGCGTATGATTGACACCAGTAATCTTAAAATCGTCAAACACATTCTTGATACGCAAGGTTACCCCGGCAAATCTGTGGTGGGCGAACCTACAAATCTCATTGCGCTCGATGTTATTGAACACAATCCTATTCAGATTGAGCAATATCTTGAGCTGTTTAAAAAGGCTGCCGAAGCCGGCGAAATTCCTAAATCTAGAGTTGCTGTTCTTGAAGACAAGTATTTAATGCAGAACAACAAAGAACAACTTTACGGAAGCCAGGCGCAAATAACCGCAGCCAACGGATTTTTCATCTGGCCGATTAAAGATGTTGCGATGGTTAATGAGCGTAGAAAAGCCGCCGGCTTTGAGCGTAGCATTGAAGAATATGTAGCCGATTTAATGGGTAAAGACGCTAAGTTTAAAGCCCTCAAACTTTCTGAAATCAAAAGACTCTGATTTTTTATATTTTAAATAAATTAGGATATGCACTACTCACACTCTTTGGGGTGATTACGGTAGTGTTTTTATTATTCACCGTTTTACCAGGTGATCCCGCAAGAATGATGCTTGATCAAAATGAAGACCCCGAGCAACTTGCAATCATCAAACACAAATACGGTTTTGATCAGCCGGTGCTAACACAATACGGTTATTATTTAAATGATCTTTCGCCGATTTCTATTCATCAAAATACCGGAAACGGCTACACTAGCCTTGTATCAGAAAAATACGCGTACACTAAGCTTATAGATTTTGGTGCGCGTTCTTTGGTTTTAAAAAAGCCCTACTTGAGAGAGTCTTTTCAGAAAACCGGAAAAACCGTTGTTGAGGTTATTTCAGAAACCTTACCCAATACGATCGTTCTTGCGGTAAGCGCTATTTTCATCGCGATCAGTTTAGGTATTCTGCTGGGTATTGTTTCGGCAAATATGCGTGATACGTGGCTTGATAAAACCATTCAGGTGATCAGCACTTTTGGGATGAGTGTTCCTAGTTTTTTTAGTGCGATCCTCTTTGCGTGGTTATTCGGTTTTGTGCTTAATAAGTATACTAATTTGAATATGACCGGAAGCCTATATGAGATGGATGATTTTGGCGAGGGCATTCACATTCAACTTAAAAACATCATTTTACCGGCGATTGTTTTGGGAATACGACCCCTTGCCGTTGTGATTCAATTGATGCGAAATTCTTTACTCGAAGTTTATAATCAGGAATACATACGCACAGCGAAAGCAAAAGGGCTTAATCAGCGTCAGATCGTTTGGCGTCACGCACTAAAAAATGCTTTGAATCCCGTGGTTACCACTGTTTCTGGTTGGTTTGCTTCAATGCTTGCCGGTGCCGTCTTTGTAGAATATATTTTTGGATGGAATGGCCTTGGTAAAGAAGTAGTAGACGCGCTGAATACTTTAGACCTTCCTATAATTATGGGGGCTGTTTTAGTAATAGCTACAACTTTTATTCTCATCAACATTCTCGTAGACATTATTTACGGAATTCTAGACCCTAAAGTGCGTATTAGATAGGTCAAATGTTGTAGAATACGCCGACTAATCCTAATTTTATATTTTATTTCATTTTATGAAAAATACACTTACAATTTTAGCAATCTTGTTTATTTCGGTTGCCTTTTCACAAAAAAAGTCATTTTCTGAGGAAGCCTTACAAGATAAATTACTGGATTTAGACGGTTCTGAAATTGCATTTAAAGATATTATTGAGCAGCATAAAGGCCAAAGTGTCTTGATAGACATCTGGGCGTCTTGGTGTAAAGACTGCATTGCAGGATTTCCCGATCTTAAAAAACTACAACAGGATAATCCTGACTTGGATTACGTCTTTCTTTCGTTAGACAAAGAGATTGACAGATGGAAGGCTGGGATCAAAAAATACGATCTCAAAGGTGATCATTATTTTATAAAATCAGGCTGGAAAGGTCCACTATGCAGCAGTATAGATCTAGACTGGATTCCGCGTTACATTTTGCTCGACGCTTCCGGAACCATTAAAGTTTATAGAGCAATAACTACTAAAGACAATCAACTACTAAATCAAATACAATGAGAAAAAATATCGTAGCCGGTAACTGGAAAATGAATACCGATCTTGCTGACACGCAAGAATTAATCGCCGGACTCAAAAAAATCTCTAAAACTTCAGATGCTGAAGTAATCATCGCACCTCCTTTTACCAATCTTTATTCTGCTTTTGAAACGCTTAAGGATTCTGATATTGAGGTAGCGGCGCAAAATATGCATCAATCTTCTTCTGGTGCTTTTACCGGTGAGATCAGCGCAGCTATGCTTAAGGGTGTAGGCGTAAAAACAGTTATTCTTGGTCATAGTGAGCGTCGTGCTTATTTTGGCGAAAAAGAAGATCTACTTGCTGAAAAAGTAAACGCAGCGCTAGAAAATGAAATGAAAGTGATCTACTGTTTTGGTGAAGAACTAAAAGACCGAAACTTTGGAGAGCATTTTGAAGTTGTAAATAAGCAAATCAGTCAGGCGCTTTTTCACCTAGATGCAGACGCTTGGAAACATATTGTATTGGCGTATGAGCCGGTTTGGGCAATTGGTACAGGTGAAACTGCCAGCCCGGAGCAAGCACAAGAAATGCACGCTTTTATTAGAAAAACTATTGCAGACGAATATTCTAAAGAAATCGCTGATAATGTCACCATACTTTACGGAGGAAGCGTAAAACCAGCTAACGCGAAAGAAATCTTTTCTAAACCAGATGTTGACGGTGGTCTTATAGGTGGCGCTTCTTTAAAAGCAGAAGACTTTATGACCATTGTAAATGCATTTTAAATCTATTTATGGCAGAGGTATATGCTGAATATGAGTTTAAGGTCAATCCGGTAAATCCCGGTGCCGAAATACTCATTGCAGAGTTGAGCCAACTTGACTTTGAAAGTTTTGATGAGACAGACGAGGGTGTAAAAGCATACATCCTCGCTTCTTTAGATAAAGAAAATTTACTCGACGAAGTCTTTATTCTTAAAAATCCTGAATTTGAAATCACTTATTCCATCAACACCATTGAACCGGTGAATTGGAATGAAGAATGGGAGAAGAACTTTGAACCCATTGAAGTAGATGGTATTTGCTCTGTGCGGGCTCCTTTTCACCCAAAACCTGATATGGAATATGATATCGTGATCGAGCCTAAAATGTCTTTTGGCACCGGGCATCACGAGACCACACATTTGATGATCAAGCATCTTATTAAAATAGATGTCGAAGGAAAAAGCACACTCGATATGGGTTGCGGCACCGGTATTCTGGCAATTTTTGCTGCTCTTAAGGGTGCAAAGCCAGTTGACGCTATTGATATTGATCCTTGGTGTTTTGAAAATACAGTTGAAAATAAGTCCCGAAATGATGTAGATTTCATTAAGGCTTACGAAGGTGATGCGACGATGCTAGGCGGTACGCATTACGATTTGATAATCGCTAACATCAATCGCAACATTCTTTTACAGGATATTCCCACGTATGCTAAATGTCTGAATCACGAAGGAATTCTTCTTTTAAGCGGATTTTATACGCAAGATATTCCTGCGATTACTAATGTGTGTAATCAGCACGGTTTAAATTTTATCATGAATTTTGAAAAAAATAACTGGGTAGCGTGTAAATTTGTAAAAAATTAATTCCCTGAACCTAAGTTTTTTACACCATGAGCACAAGAGAGAAGGTACAAGAAGAAGTTGATGTCCTCGAGGCAGTAGATAGAAATAATGAGATTGTTGTATATAACGATGATGTAAATACTTTTGATCACGTCATAGACACCTTAATACAAGTTTGTGATCACACACCTATTCAGGCAGAGCAATGTTCCTTAATAGTTCATTACAAAGGTAAATGCACCGTAAAAACCGGCAGCTATGATGATCTTGAACCCAGATGTTCTGCATTGTTAGATGCAGGTTTAAGCGCTGAAATTATTTAAATACTTCGCACATAAAACAGTTTCAAAGCCTCTATTTTAGAGGCTTTTTTCTTACATAACATTTTATTCTAAATGATTTAAAATCGTTAAAAGTTTTATTTTTAACGTTTAAGTGTTTGCTATTCTGAATAATTATAATAATTTACAAGTATTATTAACACTAACTATTATTATATGTTATCAGAAACATTTAAAAAAGTAGGCTTGTTAAGCCTAGGAATTTCTCTGGCACTAACATCTTGTTCTGAAGATGTTGAAGAAACCTCGACAGCAACTGCTGAACCAACAGCAAATCTCGAGGTTTCTCAAGCCATTATCCAGCAAGTTGAAGACTTGGGGATGAACACCAATTATGTACGTTGGGATGACTTCTATTTTCCTGACGGCTCTTCTGAACCTCGACTTTTTTTAGAGGAAGATGTCATCATTACTCCTGAAGAACTTTCTGCAATGGCCGCTAACGTTGAAGAATCAAAATCAGGAAAAGGCGACTCTAAACAGTATCGTACTTCATCTTTAGTAAGTCAAGGTAGAACAATCTCTATCATTGGTTATACCGGCGGAAGTCAGGCGTTAAGTCAAAAAGAACGTACGGCTTTGCAATGGGCGGTAGACAACTACAATCGTCTAAGTGGCGTAAGTATCAGTTTTAATTTGACTTTTGGCACTAACTATCAGGATAAAGATATGGTCGTTTACAACAACACGGTCAACAATCCTAATGGTGCCGGCGGTAGCGCAGGATTCCCAAGTAATGGTTTGCCTTACAAGTTTGTTCAGATTTATGGTCTTACCAATTATGACACCAATGTGGTAGAGCACGTTATTACCCACGAGATTGGTCACTCGGTTGGATTTAGACATACAGACTGGTTTAGCAGACAAAGTTGTGGACAAAATGTAAATGAAGGCGGTGACACCAACCACGTGGCAGGAACTCCTACAGGTTACGATCCTACCTCTGTAATGCTCGCTTGTTTTAGCGCTAGTGAAGATGGGGAATTTAATGCCAATGACATCACTGCATTAAACAATATGTACTAGAGATTAATTAGCCAATTTAAAAGCCGTTTCTCACCAAAACGGCTTTTTTTATTTTAATGTTTGCAGAACTCCAAAAAAGGTTTATATTTGCACCCGCAAAATGAGATAACCGCTGGTTATTTTTTTGCAGATAAAAAAGGCCTCGTGGCGCAACTGAATAGCGCATCTGATTACGGCTCAGAAGGTTGCAGGTTTGAATCCTGCCGAGGTCACAAAAGGAAAGCCACTCAATTATTGAGTGGCTTTTTTTATTTAACTGAAGATGGTGTTCCCGCCGCTTCCCCGATCTGAATATTTTTAAACTGAACTCCTTCAGTATCTCTTAAAGTAAGAGCATTTCTAGCCTTTGTAATTTGAATATTTTCTAACCGAATATCTGAAATAGGTTGGTTAGGATAGCCTTCTAACACAATACCAAAATTTTCTGCCTGATCAAAATATAGATTTTTTAAAAGGATCTTAGATATTTTAGAGATATGCTTTCCGCTGCCTTCACCGTGATAGTTGGCCGTCATAAAAATGGCATCCTCTACCCTTTTAAACGTATTGTTACTAATATTTATATTTCTGATATACCCGCCACGATCTGAATTGGTTTTGAAATAAACTCCTCGTTTAAGATAGCCCCAAGCTTCGTTATCATATACATAAACATCACGAACCCCGGCAGACATCTCACTTCCTATCACAATCGCGTGCAGTCCTTTAAATTTACAATCGCGTACGACAATGCGCTCAGAAGGTGTTGCGGCATTCGCGCGACCTTCGGTATCTCGCCCGGCTTTTATAGCAACATTATCATCACTATTATTAAAAACTACATTCTTTATCACCACATTACTAGCGTACTCTAAGTCAATACCATCGTTATTTTTATTTTGAGAATCATAAGAGATTCCGTCAATAGTTATATTATTAGAACGCAAAAGATGTACGCACCAAAAAGGCGAATTTTCAAACCGAACATCTTCAATTAAAATGCGTTTTGAATCAAAAAACTGCACCAATTGCGGCCGTAAGAAATGTCCGTTTCCAAACCTTCGCGATGTCACCGACGTTTGCTGGTGGTTCATCTTTCGGCTAGAAAGCTTGTCCGCTTCTTCTTGAGTTTTAAAAGTGGCCCAAATTCCGTCACCATTGCCATTAATCTTGCCGCTACCGGTGATCGCTAGATCCTCTGCCTGATACGCATAAATTAAGGGACTGTAGTTATATATAAACGTGCCTTCCCAACTGGTTGCGACTAAAGGATAGTCACTAGGAGTATCATTAAAATTAAGAACTGCCCCAGCCTCAAGGTGTAGATTGATTTTGCTTTTTAAATGAATAGGTCCTTTCAGCAAATAGCTTCCTTTAGGAACTTTTAAAATACCGCCTCCTGCTTTAACCAAAGCAGCAATAGCCTCATCAAATCCCGGCTTATCATTTTTAGCATCGTCTGCCTTAACGCCATAGTCTAACACATTAATCGTCCTTTCTGGAATATTAGGCGTTTCTATAGATTCTTCTATCTGCTGTATCTGGATAACAAGACTATCCTGAGCAAAACAGCACGCATTAAAACTTAAAAAGAGGACAAATAGGAAATAGTAAATACGCATTTAAAAAAAGATTACTTTAAACTGAATTGACTAAAAATACCCAAAATAAACAAGGCTGCGAAATCGATTGCATCAATTACTTAAGGTTTTGCTTTTTCTTTCGACTAAAAGACTAGAACAAGTCATTATGCTAGAGCTTCAAATCACAAATACTACAGACTATAAATTGTTGATTGATCGAATAGAGCAGATACTCATTCCTTCTAAAATCACAATAATTGCAGAGGCAACGACGCCTATTCTTCTAGACAACGACAAATCGGTTGAAGGTACAAGCGCCATTCACAACTATCTTGATGAGTTAGAAAGTTTTTCGAAACAATGGTACGCATGCCGATGTGATATGTTTCCATAAGAATTCAAATAAAACGTATTTATTACATTTAATTATTTCTATTTTTAGAGCCCAGTTTTTCAAACACCAGATTATGCTCAAAAATACCTTAGTTCTTGTAGTACTTCTTTTCACTTTCACGCTTTCAGCTCAACAAACACGGCGTGTGGTGACCTTAGAGGAGGATTGGAAATTTCATAAGGGAGAAGCCACTAATGCAGAAACTAGCGATTTTGATGATGCGCGATGGCAAACAGTTTCAGTACCTCACGACTGGGCGATTTATGGCCCTTTTGACAAAGAGATTGACAAGCAAACCGTTGCCATTACTCAAAACGGAGAGACCATACCCACCGAAAAAACCGGGCGCACCGGAGCCTTACCTTTTACCGGTACAGGTTGGTACAGAAAGAATTTTAATATTGATGCAGCAGATCTTAACAAAAAGGTTCTTCTCCTTTTTGAAGGGGCTATGAGCGAACCTGAGGTGTATCTCAATGGTAAAAAAATTGGCGAATGGGCTTACGGCTATGCCTACTTTTACTTTAATATCAGCGACGCACTTCTAGAAGGTCAAAATACGCTCGCTGTAAAACTTTCTAACGCCGAATTTTCATCGCGTTGGTATCCCGGTGCAGGCTTGTACAGACCTGTGAGCTTAATCATCAAAGACCCTGCAAGTATAGACCAATGGGGAACTACCATAACGACTCCGGTTGTTACTCAGGAAGTGGCTAAAGTCAATATCAAAACGAATTTTAGCGGTAAAAATCTTAGTCTAAAAACGACCATTTATGATGCTCAAAATCTAGTTGTAGCTCAGCAGCAAACACCGGTATCTTATGATCAGCAATTTGACCAGAATTTAAAAGTAGTTAAGCCCAGTTTATGGAGTCCTGAAAATCCATACCTCTACAAAGCCGTAACGCAGCTGTATTCTGGTGACGAACTTAAGGATGAAGTTGCTACAAAATTTGGTATTCGTTCTATCAATTATTCCGCAGAAAACGGTTTTCAGCTCAATGGCGAAACCCGCAAATTTAAGGGCGTTTGCTTGCATCACGATTTAGGACCTTTAGGCACTGCCGTCAACAAAGCGGCGCTGCGCAGGCAAATGCAAATTTTAAAAGATCTGGGGTGTAACGCCATTCGCAGTGCGCATAATATGCCTTCATTTGAGCAACTGGAATTAGCAGATGAAATGGGTTTTTTATTTCTGGCGGAAAGCTTTGACGAATGGAAAAAACCTAAAGTAAAAAATGGTTACAATCGGTTTTTTGATGACTACGCCGAAAAAGATGTAGTAAATCTTGTGCGCGCTACGCGCAATCATCCTTCTATTGTTATGTGGAGCGCCGGTAACGAGGTGCCCGATCAGTACGGAAGCGCCGGGGTAAAACGCGCCTTATGGTTGCAAAATATTTTTCACCGGGAAGATCCTACACGCCCCGTTACCGTGGGTATGGATCAAGTAAAAGCCACAATGGAGTCTGGTTTTGGCGCCATTCTGGATATTCCCGGCTTAAACTACCGCGTTCATCTGTATGAAGAAGCTTATGAAAAGTTTCCGCAGGGCTTTATTTTGGGTTCAGAAACCGCTTCTACGGTGAGTTCGCGAGGCATTTACAAATTCCCTGTTGAAAAAGCGAGTATGAAAGAATATCCTGATTTTCAGAGTTCGTCGTACGATCTTGAATATTGCAGCTGGTCTAATCTTCCGGAGACAGATTTTATTATGCAAGATGACAAACCTTGGGTGATAGGGGAGTTTGTATGGACCGGTTTTGACTATCTCGGCGAGCCCACACCGTATGACACCAGCTGGCCGTCGAGAAGTTCGTATTTTGGGATGATCGATCTCGCAGGAATCCCAAAAGACAGGTATTATCTCTACCGCAGCCGTTGGAATACAGAAGATGAAACGCTTCATATGTTACCCCATTGGAATTGGGAAGGTCGCGAGGGCAAAAAAACTCCGGTTTTTGTATACACCAGTTATGACCGCGCCGAGCTTTTTGTAAATGGAAAAAGCCAAGGAATTCGTATCAAAAATGATTCTACACCACAAACACGGTATCGCCTGATGTGGAATGACGTTATCTATGAACCCGGTACACTAAAAGTGGTCGCGCTTGATAAAAATGGAAAGCAAGCTGCTGAAAAAACGATCAAAACTGCAGGAAAACCTCATCAAATTATTTTGGAAGCAGACCGAAAAACCATCACTGCAAACGGAAAAGACCTAAGCTTTGTTACAGTTTCTGTGGTTGACAAAAACGGCAACCCCTGCCCCACTGCAACAAACGCATTGAAGTTTAAAGTTACCGGTAAAGGTAATTTTAAAGCGGTTTGTAACGGTGATCCTACTTCTTTAGCATCGTTTTATGAACCTCAGATGAAACTTTTTAGCGGCAAACTCGTGGTTCTTTTAGAAAGCACTAAAAACCCCGGAAACCTTAATCTTGAAGTGTCAGGCAAACAGCTTAAAAAGGCAACTATCTCGATAACCACGCTTTGATGATTTTGTATGGTAAAGCTTCGTTTTGAATTTCGTAACTTTATAAAAAAGAAAAAGATGATGCACGCTACCGCCCGTTTTGACCTCGCTATTCAAAAATTATACAAAGCATTTCATAACAACACCCTCAATCCTGAATGTTGTAAAAGTTGTGCTGTAGGAAATATTCTGGATAATACAGACAGCTGGAAACACCTTACGGAAGGCCACGGAAGCAATAAACTTACCTATGTGGGTAAAGTGCATCAATCTTTAGGTAGAACATTCGCAGGCTACTCCCCTCTTGAATTACTTCAGATCGAAGCAGCATTTTTAGAAGGTTGCGGATATTCGCTTCCGCTTTCTAGACGATCAGAAGTTACTGTTGATCGCACTTCAAAAGAAGTGATGTTCAACGGAATGTGCCAAGTGGTAGCATTGCTCTGCAAACTGGACCAGATTCCAAATGTTATGGACTATTCTAAACTCTTTGAGTTTGAAAATAACCAACCGGTAAATGAGTTTTTGGCTTTGCCATAACTTAATTATCCACGCTTATTTTACTGCATTCCGTGCAGAACATTTATCTTTGATTTGGCTTTAGGGGTATTCTAGCAACTAGAATTGAGACAGTCCCTTTGAACCTGTTTGGTTGAGACCAGCGTAGGGAAAAGTATCTTCATTGCACTTCTACTCTAGAAGTAACTCTATAGCCATTGAACTTTTAAAATCAATCTATGAAAGAGTTACTTTTTAAGCATATTACCAGTGTTCGCGAGCAAGCTCCGCTGGTACAAAATATCACCAACTATGTAGTGATGAATAATACCGCAAACGCCTTACTTGCGGTAGGTGCCTCGCCTATAATGGCCCACGCTCATCCCGAAATGCAAAGTATGCAAGCCATCTGCCAGGCTTTGGTGATTAATATTGGTACCCTTGATGAATACTGGGTAGAATCTATGAAATTGGCGGTTGCAGCTGCAAATCAAAATAACAAACCCTGGATTTTAGATCCGGTGGGTGCTGGCGCTACTGCGTATCGTGATGAAGTACTTAGCGAATTACTGGCGCTAAAACCTACAGCGATCAGAGGCAATGCGTCAGAAATTTTGGCTTTGGCAAAACATAATACCACAGCCACAAAAGGAGTTGATAGTACTTCTTCTAGCCTGGAAGCCATTGAAGCTGCGCAATTTTTAAATAAAGAGTATGGCGCTTTAGTCGTGATATCAGGTGCTGTTGATATTGTAGTTTCTGAAGAAAGTGTTGACCAACTTAAAAATGGAGATGCGCTTATGACTAAAATCACCGGAATGGGGTGTTCTGCGACGGCAATCCTTGCGGCATTTATTGCTGTAATTCCTAATAAAAAAGAAGCCGCTCTTGCTGCTACTTCTTTAATGGCAGTCGCCGGGGAACTTGCCGCCAAGTCTTCACAAGGTCCGGGAAGTTTACAAATGCATCTTCTTGACAAATTGCATTCGATCACCAAAGAGGAGTATATAAATACCGTCAAAATTCTAGATTAAGTATGGCAAGTGCATTTCCATACCGTCTTTATTTAGTGATTTCTGAAGAAGCGTGCCAGGGAAGAAATTTTTTCGAAGTTGCAGAATCCGCAGTTCAAGGTGGGGTTGATCTTATTCAGCTACGCGAAAAAAACGATACTACCGAAGCCTTCTTAAAAAAAGCGCTGCAGTTGAAAGAAGTGTTACAGCCGTACAATGTTCCACTAATTATCAACGATAATCTTGAGGTAGCTCAAAAAAGCGCTGCAGCAGGTATTCACGTGGGGAATTCAGATATTGCTCCAATTAAAATAAGAGCAGCCTGGGAATCTTGCGGGATTTTAGGCTATTCTATTGAATATCTTGAGCAGCTTTATAACGAGCAAACCTATACTTCAGATTATTTAGGAATAAGTCCCGTTTTTGACACTGCTACCAAAACTGACACCGTTACAACCTGGGGATTAGATGGCATTGAAAAAATCAGAGCGAGCACTCAAAAACCGCTTGTAGCCATTGGTCATATGAAGGCTTCCAACGTCAAAAAAGTAATTGAAGCCGGAGCGGACTGTATTGCAGTAGTTTCAGCGATTTGCGCTGCCAAAAATCCCAAAAGCGCTGCAAAAGAATTACGCTTGGAGATTGAAAAAGGGCTGAAATCACGCACAGTAAAACCAAATTAATTATGAAGTACTATAAATATCCTACGGTTTTAAGCATTGCCGGATTTGACGGAAGCGGAGGTGCCGGCATTCAGGCTGATCTTAAAAGTATTTCGGCATTAGGTTGCTACGCCACCACAGTACTAACCGCGCTTCCGGTACAGAATACTACTGGGGTTCAGTCTATTTTTAGTATTCCTACTTCGGTTGTAAAAGAGCAACTGGATTCTATATTTGAAGATATTCCGCCTTGCGCTGTAAAAATAGGAATGGTTCACACACCAGAATTGGTAGAAATTATTGCTGCTAAACTCAATGAACATCCGGATATTCCGGTTGTTTTTGATCCGGTGATGGTTGCTACCAGTGGTCACAAACTTATTGAGGATGCGACCATAAAAAGTATTGTAACATCACTTTTCCCTCGTGCCGATGTGATCACTCCCAATATGGACGAAGCTGCTATCCTCGCTGATATGTCCGTTGAAAGCCTTGATGATATGCGGCTCGCCGGAACCAAAATCCTTAAACTGGGTTGTAAATCTGTGCTTTTAAAAGGCGGACATTTAAAGACTGATCTGCTGACCTCATTCTTTTTTGATCAGGATCAAAGCGTTCACGAATTTGAATTCGAAAAATTTGAAACGGAAAACATGCACGGCTCAGGATGTACGCTTTCATCAGCGATCGCTTCTTATTTAGCTCAAAAACACAGCCTTTTACAAGCTGTGACCAAAGGTCAGGACTATGTGCATCAAGCTATTTATCACGCTAAAGACGTCAATATAGGTCAAGGAAATGGGCCTCTCAATCATTTTTTCAATCCTCAAAAATTAATCAAATATGAGCTGGAGTAAAGCGAGCTGGCAACGCATAGAATGCATATATTCTGAAATTTTAAAGATGCCGTTCATCACCCAATTGACTGATGGCACACTACCTTTAGAACAGTTTCAATTTTACGTTTTACAAGATTCTAGTTATTTGGAAAACTTTGGCCGGGCGCTTGCTTTAATCGCTGCCCGAGCACACGACGTAGAAGACATCCTCACTTTTACGCGTTTTGCCGAAGGTGCTATTGTGGTAGAAAATGCATTACACGAATCGTTTTTTAAGGAGTTCCAAATTGATAAGTCGGGGCCTGTAGGACCTACCTCGCATCATTATGCACACTTTTTAAAAAGTACCGCGGCCTTAGATCAAGTAGAAGTTGCGATGGCAGCCGTGTTGCCTTGCTTTTGGATCTACAAAAAAGTAGGTGACGTAATCTACGAAAAACAAAAACAGCAAAATAATCCCTATCAAAAATGGATTGATACCTATGCCGGGGAAGAATTTGGTGTTCTTGTTGAGCAAGCTATTGCAGCTTGCGACCGTGTTGCAGCTTCCTGCACAGCACAACAACAAGAGCGTATGCACCACGCGTTTTATACTGCCAGTCAATTAGAATTTATGTTTTGGGATAGTGCTTCGGCTTTGCACAGCTGGCCGTTCTAGACCGCTGATGTTAAATAATTATTAATTCAAATAAATTGTGTCACGTACCCTTAAAAGCATCGTCTTTTAGGTAGTGTTACAATTAACAGAATGATTTTCATTTATTTATTTGGATTAGCCGCCATCAGATTTGAAAATTAGATTTAGCGTTAATTATATATTTTGAAGCCCTGAGCCATAAGTGCTCAGGGCTTTTCTTTTTAAACACCTCTAGTATTCTGATAATTAGTAAATTAGATAAAAATCTAACTACTATGCCCAACATATCAGATACACCGCCCGAAGCTATTCAGCAAAACATCAACGCGCTAACCACAGATTTAGCAACTAAGATTCCTTCAAAAAAGCTTGATCAGAATTTACTCATCGCCACGTGGAATATTAGGCACTTTGGCAATTTAACACGTGAGTGGTATAGCGGAGATGGTGACAGCCCTAAACGCGATTTACATAGTCTTTTATGTATTGCAGAAATTCTTAAGCGTTTTGACATCATCGCTATTCAAGAAGTGAAGTCCAACTTACGTGCCTTGCGCGATACCTTAAAATATTTAGGCAATCACTGGTCTCTCATACTTACAGATGTGACTGCCGGTGCACCCGGAAATGGTGAGCGTATTGCATATATTTTTGATACTCGCAGGGTGCAATTATCAGGCTTGGCGTGCGAACTCGTAGTTCCTGAAGAGCAGTTAAATGCCATTGAAGGTGATGCGTTGCGCAAGCAGTTTGCGCGTACGCCATATGCGGTGAGTTTTAAAAGTAATCAGCATACCTTTATTCTCGTTACAGCGCATATCTTATACGGAAAGAATACTGCTGCGCGTATCCCTGAACTTAAAGCGATTGCCGGTTGGCTTGCAGAGTGGACCTCAAATCTCAATGCCTATCACCAGGATATGATCGTTTTAGGTGACTTCAATATCAATGTTCGCGGAGATTTATTAGACCAATCTTTTTTATCAGAAGGGCTTTACGTACCACCCCAACTTCAAGATCCTTCGGTAACCCGCTCCATATTTAATGAAACAAAATATTATGATCAACTGGCGTGGTTTCGTGATGTCTCCACTAATAAAGAATTGACGATGCAGTTTATAAATGGGGGCAATTATGATTTTCTTCCCTTTGCGCTTAGCAATAGAAACCTCAGCAAGCGTTCGCTTTCCTATATGATTTCTGATCATTATCCTCTGTGGGCTGAATTTAAAATTTGAAACCGTTACTTGTCTAGAGAATTACCAAGCCTGCACTCAACCACTTTATTAACAGTCATTTAACTAAATTTTGTGAGTTTTCAGAAAACCTAAAGCGCTGATACATCCGTAAATATTGATGAATTACACTAATAATTTTTCAATTTTTCTAATCAAATTAAGCTATTTATGAAAACAATTTTTACAAAATTTAGCATTATTGCAATAGCCGTGAGCACGCTCATAGCCTGTAATAATGATGATGACGCGACCCCTGTTGTGGTTGAAGAACCCACTTGTAGTGACGGAATTATGAATGGAGATGAGACCGGTATTGACTGTGGCGGTTCTTGTATGCCTTGTGAAATGGCATCTAACCCAGGAAGACGCGCAGACCTTTACGTAACCAACAACACTGACGGAAATATCACAAAATACAGTGTTTCTGGCGACTCAATTGTGACCTACACCACTACTTCAACAGCTGCAGAAGGAATTTACTACGATGCAGAATCTGACCTATTAGTACAAGCCTCACGCTCCGGATTGATGCTTGATGCGTATGCTGGTACAAGTACTTTAGGAACTGCAAGTATTAATGCTTCGTTCAGCACATTCACAGATTTAAATAGTCCGCGGGAGTTAGCCGTTAGTGGTGACTATTATGTTGTTGCAGATAATGGTGAAAATAAATTCTTTGTGTATTACAAAGTAGGAAACAGTTTTGCGCTGTATTATACTGTAGAAGTACCATTCCCGGTTTGGGGAATTACTTTTAAAGGAAACGACCTTTATGCTGTGGTAGATACTACGAGCGACCTTGCTGTTTATTCAGACTTTATCGTTAATGCGATGGATGGTATGATGTACCCTTCAAAACGTGTAACTATCGAAGGTATCGTGCGTACACACGGTTTAACCTATGATGGTACTAACGATGTGATGATTATGACTGATATTGGTGCTGCCTCAAATGCTACAGATGATGGTGGTTTTCACGTAATCAGTGAATTTTCGACCAAATTTGATGCACTTTCAGATGGTGAAGTTTTACCGGTAGGAATGCAAACACGCATTGCCGGATCATCAACAATGATGGGGAATCCTATTGATGTAGCTTATGATTCTGAAACCGGAGCGATCTATATTGCAGAAGTTGGTAACGGTAAAATACTAGGATTTACAGATTGGGGCGATGGTGGTGACATTAGTCCGAGTTTAGAAATTGATCTTGCTACCGCGTCTTCTATTTATTTCTCAAGTGATGAAACCGATGGAAATGTTGGGATGAGCTCAATGAATCAAACTACACGCTTATACACAACTTCTACTGCTGACGGAACCATTACCGTTTATGATGGATCAGGAGCAATGGTTAGTATGATCAGCAGTGCTTCTGCTAGCTCTGAAGGTATTTATTATAATGCATTTGATGATGCGCTTTTATTAGGATCACGCTCGGAAGGCGAATTACAATACTACAGTGATTTTTCAACCTTAATGAGTGGTGGTAGCGCAACGGCAGCATTTGCTGCAGATTTACCAACATCCAGTACCCGAGAGATCGCCGTGTATGGTAACAAGGTCGTAGTAGCAGATAATCCTGCAAATATGTTCTATGTGTATTCGTATAACGGAAGCTCTTTCACTCTTGAGAATACCTTTGATCCAGGTTTCCCGGTTTGGGGAATCACATTTAAAGGCGGCGATTTACTTGCAGTGGTAGATACTACAAGTGACTTGGCAATTTTTGAAGATTTCTTCAGCAATACTATGGATGGGGCACTAACGCCAACTAAACGCGTAAGCATTGGCGGAATCGTGAGAACCCACGGAATTACCTACAGCACCGCAGATGACGTACTGGTCATGACTGATATTGGTCTTGCTGCCGGTGGTGCTCTTGATGGCGGTATAAATGTTATTCAAGACTTTAGCGCTGTAATTGAAGCTACTGCAGATGGCGGAAGCATCAGCATTGCAGATCAGAATATTATTGAAGGGTTAAGCACCCTTATGAATAATCCTATTGATGTAGCATACGATCACAAGACCAAAACTGTCTTTGTATCTGACATTGCTACCGGAGCCGTTCTTGGGTTTAGCAACGCGCTTAGCGCAAGCGGGAATATTGCTCCCTCAGTAAATAATACCCTTACCTCAGCGTCTTCGCTGTATCTATATAACAATTAATAGATAAACCTACTTAATACACTGCCTCAGGATAAACTTCTGAGGCAGTTATTTTTAATACAAGTAATATTCATCTCGATATTCGAGTGAAAAGGCCTCTTGAGAGGCTTTTTTTTATAGGAAATCTTCAATAAAATGATACAAAAGTAACAGCCAACCCACTGCTAACAACAAACCTCCTAAAGGAGTTATCGGACCTAAAAATCGCCATTTCTTTCCTGAAGCACCGGTAATGCATAGACCATAAATAGAAAATGAAAACAACAAAGTACCGAATACAAAACAGTTGATGATCAATTCTTCATGAATAGAATTGAAACCCAAATTAAAGTTTAAAACAAGCAATACGATCGCGTGATACATTTGGTACTTAACACCGGTCTCAAAGCTTGCCATTTGATCTGAATTGAATTTTTTCTTCAATGCGTGAGCGCCAAAAGCCCCCAATACGATAGCCAAAAATCCATAAAAGGCAGCAAAAAACTGAGCTACTAAAATTGTTTCCATAGGTTCCTTAGAGTATTTCTGTAAAGGTAAGTGCTCTAATTCTAATAACTCTCCTCCCACAAACTTTACTAGGTCACACATCCTATTCTTCACTATAAGGCGCAACGCATTTAATCTCGATAATCAACTCAAGCAGCCATATAAGAATGCTTATCTTTAAACTCCTATTATATAATACTAGTTCACTAAAAAATGAATTTAAAAAAATACATCAACGACATTCCAGATTTTCCTAAAGAAGGAGTCGTATTTAAAGATATTTGTCCGCTACTGGCTTCTCCAGAAGCCACCGACTATGCTGTAGATTTATTAGCAAAAGGCTTGCACGATATCAATGTTACAAAGATTGTGGGTATAGAAAGTAGAGGATTTTTATTTGGCTTGGCTTTAGCGCAAAAAATGGGAGTAAGCTTTGTACCTATTAGGAAGCCGGGAAAGCTGCCAGGTGCTATTCTTCAGCAAAAATATGCCTTAGAATATTGTGAAGATTGTATAGAAATTCAGGAGGAAGCCATACAACCAGAAGATTATGTAGTGGTTCACGACGATGTGCTGGCTACCGGCGGAACTGCTGCCGCTGCTTGTAAACTTGTAGAACAGTGTGGTGCAACTGTAGTGCAGTGTAATTTTTTAATGGAGTTAGGCTTTCTTGAGGGAAGGTCAAAATTAAAGCAATATCACTTGCATAGCCTGATGCACTATTAATCTAATGCATTTTTAGTTACCCAAAGTTTGTAACCAAAAAGCGCCAATTGCAATTTACTTGCTTTCGCAAGATCTACCTCTTTCTTAGTTAAACTGGGTAGCACTTTCTTATTGATTTTAGCCAATGTTTTAAAAAATCGTTTTTTCATAATGCTGTTTTAATGCTAACAAATTAAAGAATCAGTATACTCAAATTTAGGCTTTTAACAGTATTCTGTGCGCGCTTACAGAATATGTTAAGACGAATTTGTGATTATCCAAAAACTGTCTCAATGATTGTTAAAATTAAAGTGACCATAATGTTGATTTTTTGATTGTTAAACATTTATCTGACCACAAATACGGAAGTAAAACGCACATCTACAAGGTTTTCGCGAAGTATTAATGCAATTGAATACAGAATTGTAAGTAAAAAGATTAGTTCTATTTTCAATTAAAACAAATACAACTTCAATTAAGTTTACATTACTAACTAATATTAACGAAACGCAATTCAATTGTAACTTTCATAGGCTATTTTTTAAAGGTTTTGAAATAATGAAGGGTTGAAAAGTTCATTTTTCATTAAAAAAATTGCATTTCATCTTTTTCAATCAACTTACTCGGGCAAAATTACTTGGTCGCACGCATAAAAAAATCCGGTGCAACTTATAGTTACACCGGATTCTAAAATGTATTGAAAAAAGGTTAGAGGGATTACTCAACTTTGGTAGTAATCAGCATAACTGCCTCTTTACCTTCCATTTTTTCTTGATATAATGCTTTGGCGTTTTCTCCCTTTAAAATATCAATTGACTCTATTTCTTCAGGTTTCAGCATTTTAAATTCATGCTCATTAATTTCTTCTCCATTTAGAAAAAACAAAACCTTGGACTCTTTATGTAAAAAACCTACTCCTTGATTGAATGATGTATTAGCTTTAGTTCCAACATTACTATATTCCGAAGCGTTAATAGGACGACGAATCATAAAAACGCTGTCCTCTTTAAAGTTCATACGCGCTCTCATTTTACTGCGCATAGCTTCTTCGCGTTCTTTCATTTCAGCTTTTCGAGCTTCCATTCGCTCTTGCATCGCTACGCGGCGTTCTTCCATTCTGGCTTTCATTTCTGTTCTTCTTTCGGTAGAATCACTAAATCGTGCCTGCATCTCTTCTCTGCGCGCTTCCATTTCCTCGATACGTGCTTGCATTTCTTCCTTTCGCTCAGCTAATGCTTCGGCGGTCATCGCACTGCGCTGCACAATTGAATTTTGTCCTGAGACCACTCCAAAAGTACCTTCAGCACTTCGATAGACCGCAATTGGTTCGATTGCATTTCCATCTCTGTTATAACTTGCGGAAGCTTTATTACCGGTTTCCCGATCTTGAATTTCAATTTTTATTCTAGAAATTTCTCCTGCATCGTTATACTTCAGTCTAGAGAACTGCATAGCAACATTATACTCAGCGTCCAATGCTTTCGCAATCGCTTCAATCTCACGTTCTGTCGTTGTTGGGGTGATGATTTTTTTAAAGGGCTTAGCGCTCGCTTTTTGTTTTTTCTGCGGTGCTGGTTGAGGAGCATCTTCAATGATCTCTGGCAAATTCATCATTTTCTGTTTCCCCGTAGTCGTTAAGCTATTTTTTACTTGCGGACTTAAAGTATATCCCTTAACTCCATCTTTAGCGATCACAGTTTTGTGCTGCCCGTCATTAACATCAACAATGATAATTTCCTGCTTATCATAACTTATGGCATACTTAAATGTATTGTTCAAATCATCTTGTTTGTTTAGCTCAAGCGTTCTTTTAAAATCAGCTTGGCCTTTGAATCGGGTTGCGATCGCAAAACCTGTAAGTTGCGCTTGAGTATTGCGCTTTACATTAGTGATCTGTAGATCCACATCGTCAATTTCGGTATTAAAATAGCTTTCGATTGCGGCGAGATCTGCATCATTGCTTGAAGGCGAAATATACATCACCGGTGTTGACGAAGCGCTTATCGCAGTTTCTTCCGTCAGGTATTTCACTTCTTCTTTCACATTAAAACTCCACATAAACGCGCCAAGTACAGGTACGATCAGGAGTATTTTCCATTTTTTAAATTCGCTTGATGATTGCTTGTTTAACATAACTATTCGTTTTTTGATGAATGATTGATAAAAAGAATTGGTCAAGGCCGGCGCCCATTTTGGCGCAGCTACTTTAACCAATGCAAGTTGGTACTGTTTATGATTGGTAACCTGACTGGCAGTAGCAGCATCGGCCAGATATTCAAGATTTTCTACAATTGCGCTTTTATAGAGCCAAGCAAGCGGATTAAACCACTGAAGAATCAACGTCAACTGTATTAATAAAACATCTAAACTATGATACTGCTTAGCGTGTGCTTGCTCGTGCAGTAAGATCATCTCTAACTCTTCTAGATCGTGTGCACGTGCATCGATCACAATAGTATTAAAGAATGAAAACGGCGCATCTAAACCATTAATTTGAATAAATTGATGGCCCCCAGCACTGGTTTTTTTAGCATTACGTAAAAAGAACACAACTTTGCTAAGTTTTAGAATAAAAGAGCCTAGCATTATCAAGACACCCAAAAGGTAAATCGCAAAGGCCAGTTCCCAAAAAGTAAATGCCGGGGCCGCTTCTTCTAAAACTGTCGTGGTATAGTTGGCACTGGCCAACAGATCAAAATCCATTGCCGGCATTGGCTTATAGATTGTGCGTTTTAAGATTAAAAGCGGGGTAATGAATGATGCCAAAATACCTAAAACCAGATAATGCCTATTGGTTTTAAAAAAGGTTTCGTGCTTCAACAGCAGCGTGTAAAGCAGATAGAATAGACTCAATATGGCTGTTGCTTTAAATAAGTAAAGAAGTGGTTCCATATTATTGTTTGTTTTCGATAATTTCTAAGATCTCACGCAATTCTTCAGCTGTGATTTTCTCCTCTTTGGCAAAAAAGGAAACCATATTCTTATAAGAGCTGTCAAAGAAACGTCGCGTAGCTTCATTCCAAAAGCGCTTGCCATATACCTCTCTACTTATAATAGGAAAATATTGATGGGTTTTACCAAAGGCCTTATGATCAACATAGCCTTTCTCTTCCAGATTACGCACGATAGTCGAAACGGTATTGTAATGGAGATTTTCATCTTCTAAACCGGCTTGCACTTCTTTTACAAAAGCTTTTTCCAGTTTCCATAGAACGTGCATAATCTCTTCTTCTTTATTGGTCAATTTTTCCATAAGGCTATAATTTTTGGTTTAATCAAGTCAGCTCTAGATAACCTACTGATTAAAAGCACATAGAATTTAATCAAAATCTTAAAACAAACATATAACGAAAAAACTAGTTAACCAACTATTTTTGTAGTTATTTGAATTTTACTTGATCAATTTATGTAGGAGTACCTCTAGAATCTCCATAGGTTTAACTAAAAAAACCGCAGATTTTGCCCTATTTTTACAAAAAACAGCGCGCATTTGGACATTCTCGAAAATTTTAGAATACTCGATCTCGTCGATATTTTATTGGTAGCCACCCTGCTCTATTACTTGTATAAATTAGTCAAGGGGACCGTCGCCATCAACATATTTTTAGGAATTTGTATCATCTGGGTAATGTGGAAAATCACACAATTGCTTCAGATGGAAATGTTAAGTACCATTCTTGGGCAATTTATTGGTGCCGGAATGTTTGCCCTCATTGTTGTTTTCCAGCAAGAAATACGCAAGTTTCTCCTGATGATAGGTTCTACTAATATTGGTAGAAAAACCGGAATCCTCAAACACTTTAAATTTCTTCACGATGAAGCCCAGGACTCTTCTAAAACTAAAGTAGAAGAGATCATAGATGCCTGCGATAAAATGGGTAAAGTTCGCACCGGCGCTCTCATTGTCATTCAGCGCACCACGCATCTAGACTTTGTCAAGCAAACAGGCGACCAAATGAATATCGAGGTTAACAGACCTATTTTAGAAAGTATTTTCTTCAAAAATTCAACTTTACACGACGGCGCCGTGATCATCGAAGACAATACTATTGTGGCCACCCGGGCTATTTTGCCTGTATCCAATGAAAGAAACATCCCGTTGCGTTTTGGTTTACGCCACCGGGCTGCAGTAGGAATTACTGAAAAAACAGATGCTGTTGCCCTTGTGGTTAGTGAAGAAACCGGCAACATCAGTTATTTAAAGGATGGCGAATTTGTTTTGTTTAAGAACTTGACCGAACTTATAGAGATTTTGAGAAAGGATCTTAGTTAAATTCTTATGGAAACCAAACCCTCTGACGTTAAGCTCGTCGTCGTTAGCTATTGCCGTAATTGCTTTAAAAACTTAGCCCCTAACGCCGCTTTTTGCGAGAGTTGCGGAGCAAAAATCATTAAAAACCGAATCACAACAAAAAATCTTCTTGAGGATTTTAATGATCGATTTCTTAGTATTGACGGGGCTTTACCTAAAACATTTATTGCACTTTTTACAAAGCCGGAAGATGTCATAGGTGGCTACATTAATGGGGTGCGTAAAAGATACATTTCTGCCTTTGGCTATTTTGCATTATCGCTTACCATTGCCGGTATCTACGTCTTTGTCATCAAAGAGTATTTTCTAGATACGCTTTTTGATCAGTTAGCCTTATCGTCAGGTTCAGATCAGGCTCAGGTAGATCTTACTAAAAAAATTACTGTTGGAATGAATGAGTATCAAGGCTTGTTAAGCATCATCAGCATTCCACTTTTAGCTTTGATCTCCCGGATAGTATTTTGGAATTACAAGCAGTTTAACTACTTAGAGCACGTAGTCATTTACCTGTATGCATTTAGTCATATCAATATTATTTTCTATGCCTTAATCATACTCAGCATCTGGTCAGCTCCACTATATTCCTTTTTTAGTTTAGTGGGTATGTTCGGCTATATTATCTATACGGGATATGTATTGAAAAGACTATATAACCTAAACGCTGCAAGCCTTATTTTAAAAACTTCCTTATTTCTACTTATAGGAAGCGTTCTACTGCTCATACTAGGAATCGTGATTGGCATTATAATGGTAAAACTAGGTATGATTGATGAAATGCTAGAAAACATGCAAAACGCCCAGTCTGCTAAAATTTAAGCCGGTTCTTGATTTGCTGCAAACTGTACTTCGTGAAGTTTTCGATAATGACCATTCTCTACTTGTAAAAGTTCTTTGTGACTTCCCATTTCAACGATCTGGCCTTTTTCCATCACGATGATCTTGTCAGCTTTTTTAATGGTTGCAAGGCGGTGCGCAATCACTATAGAAGTACGCCCTTTAGTGATCTTATTTATCGCTTTCTGAATCAAATATTCACTATTAGAATCAACTGAAGATGTCGCTTCATCCAGAACAAGAATACTCGGGTTACTTACATACGCTCTTAAAAAGGCGATCAATTGGCGCTGCCCACTTGATAACATCGCACCGCGCTCTTTCACATTATAATGATAGCCGTTAGGCAGACTGCTTATAAATTGGTCTACACCAATAGCTTTAGCCGCAGTGATCACATCTTCTTCTGTGATCTCAGGATTATTAAGCGTGATGTTGTTTAAAATAGAATCTGCAAATAAGAATACATCTTGTAGGACCACCGCAATTTCTGAACGTAGCGAAGCCACTTGTACATCACTAATATCAACCCCATCGATTTTTATTGTTCCGCTATCAATCTCGTAAAACCTACCTAAGAGATTAATGATTGTAGATTTTCCGGCACCTGTAGAGCCCACGATAGCTACGGTTTCCCCTGCATTTACTTCAAGATTAATTCCGCGTAAAACCTCTTCACCCTCAATATAACTGAATCGCACATTTTCAAAACTGAGATCTCCTTTAATACCACTCAGCAAGTGTGTTCCCTTGTCTTCTATTCGGGCATCAGTATCTAAAATACCAAAAACCCTGTTCGCAGCGACCATTCCCATTTGTAGGGTATTAAACTTATCTGCAATTTGACGTAAAGGAGTAAACAGCATTTGCGAAAACTGAATAAACGCCGTTACCAGACCAATGGTGATGACATCACTCTGAGCTGCACGCAATCCGCCATACCATACCAGTAAACCAATAGTTATTGAAGTGACCATTTCGGCAATTGGAAAAAAGATGGAATTGTACCAAACGGTTTTATTCCATGCCGTCATATGCTTTTTATTGATCTCATCAAACTTCTTGCGCTCAACTGCTTCGCGTGAAAAAATCTGCACGATTTTCATTCCGGTTACGCGCTCTTGCACAAACGAATTGAGGTTTGCCACCTGAGTACGCACTTCTTCAAAAGCTACTTTCATTTTCTGCTGAAAAACCCGTGTAGCATACAGAATAAAAGGAAGTATCGCAAAAACAATTAGCGATAATTGCCAGCTTTTATAGAGCATCACACCGGCTATTACCAGCATTTTCAGCAAATCACTTATAATCATAAATAGCCCTTGGCTAAAAATACTTGCAATGGTTTCTATATCATTTACGGCGCGGGTTACCAGTCTACCTACTGCAGATTTATCATAATACTGCATTTTGAAGTAGATCATGTGCTTGAACAGCTTGGTACGAATATCAAGCACTACTTGTTGCCCCAGCCAGTTTGCAAAGTAGATAAACAGTAATTGAAAAATAGATTCCCCAAAAAGAACTAACAAGCTCAGCCCGATGTAATACATCAGACTGTCCATATCTTTAGGCTGCATCCCCTCATCCATCGCATACTCGATGTAAATGGGTCTGAGCACGGCAAAAATCGAGATCAAAATCGCGGAAATCGCGACAAAATACATGCGTGCTTGATAGGGCTTTGTATAGCTTAACAGCTTTTTAAACAAGCCAAAATCAAATGCATTTCCTTTACTACTCGCCATATATTTTAAAAATTTCTTTTGGGTAGGCTACTTCAGTCAAATATAATCCGTGTGCCGGTGCCGAGGCTCCGGCTTGTGCACGTGACCTGCTGGCAATTATAGTCTTTAATGCTTCCGGTTCCATTTTGCCCTGCCCTATTTCAAGCAAGGTTCCCACAATCGCTCTGACCATATTGCGCAGAAAACGGTCTGCCGAAATGGTAAACTTAAGATTTGTGTTTTCTTGCGTCCAACCTGCTTCGGTAATCTCGCAAATGTACGTTTTAACGTCTGTTTTTGAACGGCTGAAGCACTTAAAATCTTGTTTCCCTAAAAGCAGTTGAGCCGCAGCATTCATCGCATCAACATCTAACGACTTCTCAAAGAAATACGATTGATTGACCAAAAACGGATTCTTAGTCGTATGGATTTTATACTCATAACTTCGGCGAACAGCATCAAATCGTGCATGTGCTACGGGCTGAACGGGAATCACAGCATTTATCGCGAGCGCTTCAGGTAAAAAACGATTTAAACGAAATTGCAAATGCTGAAGCGCTTTTGTAGAAAAGTTTTCATCCCAATCAAAATGAGCAAATAACTGTGTGGCGTGTACTCCGGCGTCTGTGCGTCCTGCACCTACCACCGCAACTTCATTGCGTAGCAAAGTGGTCAACGCTTCTTCTAAAACCTCCTGAACTGTGATACTTTGAGGCTGCCTTTGCCAGCCGTGATAAGAAGTACCGTCGTATGCTATATCAATAAAATACCGCAAGCCTGTTGTTTGTGATTGAATTGGCAAAGATACATCTTTGTAATTGCTCTCTGAGCAGCAACAGCAGGATAGTTTTTATGAAAAAAATACTTTTACTTAGCGACACCCATAGCTATATAGACGATCAAATTTTAAAGCACGCTAAAGCAGCAGACGAAGTCTGGCATGCCGGAGATATTGGTGATCTCGCAGTTACCGATGCCTTAAAAAAAGTGGCTCCTTTGCGCGCTGTCTTTGGCAATATTGATGATCACGAAATCCGTAAAGAGTTCCCGTTAAACAACCGTTTTATATGCGAAGGCGTAGATGTCCTCATCACGCATATAGGCGGCTATCCGGGGAGGTATTCGCCGGCCATTAGAGAGGAGCTACGCGCTAATCCTCCAAAATTATTTATATGCGGGCATTCACACATTCTAAAAGTTATGCCTGATAAAAAACTTAAGTTGCTGCATATGAATCCTGGAGCCATTGGCAAACACGGATTTCATAAGGCCCGTACGATGTTGCGCTTTACTGTAGATCAGGGAAAAATTGATAATCTGGAAGTCATCGAGATGAAACGATAGTCTAAAACATGATTTTTAAACACTTTGCTCACATGTATAAAAAAACCTGCTAGTTGGCATACTAGCAGGTTCTTCGCACTAATTAACTAAGATATTAGGTCTATCGTAACCGATCTACAGATTTTACAAGATCCTCATCCCGCTTAATTGCTTTGTTTGCCAAAGCGATAAAAACGATAGAAATGATGGGAATAAGCATCCCAATACCCTTCTCTGGGGCCGCCGCCCCTCCAGATAAGATTTGCGATTGGTAAACCAACACACCTAGTAAAATAAAGTTCAATATTATATTGAGTCGCCCCAGCACAAACTGAAGCTTTCTATTTTTAAATAAAAACAGCGCAATTAAAGATAATAGCGCACTACCAAAAAACAGCGCTACCAATTCTAAATGATCAACTGCATAAACCGGCGCTCCTTCTGCAGTACTATAAACCGGGATTGCAAAGTGCAAGCCTGCAGCTACAAGTGCTGCTAAAAATAAATAAATGCTCTGTATGCGTTGAATCATTGCTTAATTGTGCATTGCGGGTGACAAAAATAAAAACTTCTTTTAGACTACAGCCGATTAATTAAAAAATATTGTTGTATAATTGTAACCATAAATGTAACCGCTTCTATGTAGGTTACTTACTTGCCAAAAAATTTATTAGATCTTCTCTCAAAATTTTTTGATTGCATTCAAATCAATTCAATTACAGAAATTCATACTTATAGTTAATGTTTACTATTTCAGAATTAAAAGCTAAAAAGCTGCCTGAATTACAAGAAATTGCAAAAGGACTAGACATCCCTAAGTACCGGTCTCTCAAAAAGTTAGATCTGGTTTACAAAGTTCTTGATCATCAAGCCGCAGACCCTAAAGCGGTTGCAGAAGTTATAGAAGAAACTTCTTCTGAAACCCCTACAAAAGCAAAAGCGCCACAAAAGAAAACTCAAAAAAGCGCTCCTAAAAAAAATACACGCTCAGCAGACGATAGCAAGAAAGAACCTACAAAAGATTCTTCTCAAAACGATGCTAAAGCCAGCGGTAAAACTGATGATAAATCAGAAAAACCACAGCGCAAGCCTAGACAAGTTAAAGCGACTTCCGACAACGATAACTCAAAACAATCTGACAATAACAGATCTAAAAATAATCGTTCTCGCAAAGACAATAATTCGAATGCTAACAACAATTCGAATAACAACCGAAGCGCTAAGGACAACAACAATAGCAGCTCGAATAACAACAACAATTCGAACAGCAACAGCAATAACAATCGCAATAACAACAATAACCGCAACAACAATAACAACGCTAACAACAGCAACAACGGTAATAAAGATACCCGCAACCGCTACAGAGAGCCTGATTATGAGTTTGATGGTTTAATTGAAAGCGAAGGTGTTCTTGACATTATGCAAGACGGTTATGGATTTTTACGTTCTAGTGACTACAACTATCTCTCTTCTCCTGATGATATCTATGTTTCTCAATCTCAGATTAGATTGTTTGGCCTAAAGACCGGAGATACCGTACTTGGTGTTATCAGACCCCCAAAAGAAGGCGAGAAGTATTTCCCGCTAATCAAGGTTTCAAAAATTAACGGTTTAGACCCTAGTGTTGTTCGCGATCGTGTTTCATTTGAACATTTGACGCCTTTATTTCCAAAGGAAAAATTCAATATTGCTGAACGTCAGAGCACGATCTCTACACGTATAATGGATTTATTTGCTCCTATCGGTAAAGGGCAACGTGGCATGATCGTATCGCAGCCTAAAACAGGTAAAACGATGCTTTTAAAGGATGTTGCAAACGCTATTGCAGCGAATCATCCTGAAGTTTATCAAATGATCTTACTCATTGATGAGCGCCCTGAAGAGGTTACAGATATGCAGCGTAATGTAAAAGGTGAAGTTGTCGCTTCAACTTTTGATAAAGAAGCACACGAACACGTACGCGTTGCTAATATTGTTCTTGAAAAAGCAAAACGCCTTGTAGAATGCGGCCACGATGTGGTTATCCTTTTAGATTCTATCACCCGTTTGGCTCGTGCATATAACACGGTTCAACCGGCATCTGGTAAGATTCTGAGTGGTGGTGTTGACGCTAACGCGCTTCACAAGCCAAAACGTTTCTTTGGTGCTGCACGTAATATTGAAAACGGCGGTTCTTTATCAATCATTGCAACTGCATTGACCGAAACCGGTTCAAAAATGGACGAGGTGATTTTTGAAGAATTTAAAGGAACCGGTAACATGGAACTTCAGTTAGATCGTAAGATCGCCAACCGAAGAATCTTCCCAGCTATTGACCTGACTTCGTCAAGCACACGTCGTGATGATCTTCTGCTTAACGAAAACGCAATACAGCGTATGTGGGTGATGCGTAAATATCTTGCAGATATGAATCCTATTGAAGCTATGGAATTCATTAGCGATCGCATCAAACAAACTAAAAACAACGAAGAGTTTCTAATCTCAATGAACGGCTAGAAACCAATCTCCATCTTAAATATCAAAAGCGGCATCTACTCGATGCCGCTTTTTTTATGCTCTATTTTTTTGTTGGCCAAGCAAAAATCACACAATGCAAGAAATACTTAACATCGAAATAACTGTACTATTAAAAATGACTCTCAGCAACCGATTAATTAGTGTAACTAAAAACAAGCATATAAATATATAGACAACAAAAAAACTCCCACGCAGATTGCGAGGGAGTTCTCTTAATTCTTAAACAGGACTTATTAAAGCGCGTTTACGTGCTTTGCAAGTTGAGACTTTAAGTTAGAAGCTTTGTTATCGTGAATGATATTCTTCTTAGCTAACTTATCAATCATAGAAACTACTGAAGGAAACAAAGTCTCAGCTTCTTTCTTATCAGCCTCACGTAATTTTTTCATTGCATTACGTGTAGTTCTACTCTGGTAGCGGTTTCTTAAACGCTTAGTCTCGCTGTTTCTAATTCTTTTTAAAGATGACTTGTGATTTGCCATTATCTCGTTCTGTTTTAAATTGTAGCCCGTAGGGGAATCGAACCCCTCTTACCAGGATGAAAACCTGGCGTCCTAGCCGATAGACGAACGGGCCATTATGTAAATAACTTTTGCACTTCTAAGTGCAATTCTCTTTGTAGTCCGTAGGGGAATCGAACCCCTGTTACCAGGATGAAAACCTGGCGTCCTAACCCCTAGACGAACGGACCATTATTTTGCTTAATTGCGGATGCAAAAATACACATATTTTATTATCACACAATAGCAAAACAAACTTTTTTTAAATTAATATGCTTTAGCAAATAAAACACGCATTTGAGAAGGTTTACCACTATATACACAAACCCCTTCTTCCTCTTTGGCATTCAATGGAATACAACGTATTGTAGCTTTAGTTTCGGTCTTGATTCGTTCTTCAGTTTCTTTGGTTCCGTCCCAAAAAGCACTTACAAAACCAGTCTTATTTTCAAGAATATCTTTAAACTCGTCGTAGGTATCTACTTCGGTAATATGCGTATCTCTAAAATTCTTTGCTTTATCAAACAACGCGCGCTGCATTTCAACCAATAAATCCTGCACTCTACTCACGATATCATCTTTAGATACTGTTTCTTTAGTCAAAGTATCTCTTCGAGCTAATTCAACAGTACGCTTCTCTAAATCACGTGGCCCTATAGCAATTCTTAAAGGCACCCCTTTTTGCTCGTATTCATTGAATTTCCAACCTGGTTTGTGCGTATCTCTATCATCAAATTTCACGCTGATGCCTAGTAGTTGCAATTCACGCTTAAGCTCCTTAGCCACTTGAGAAATAGAATCTAACTGCTCCTCCCCTTTATAAATAGGCACAATCACCACTTGTATTGGCGCTAATTTAGGCGGAAGCACTAACCCGTGATCATCGCTATGCGTCATCACCAAAGCTCCCATTAAACGTGTAGAAACTCCCCAACTTGTGGCCCACACATGTTCTTGACCACCTTCTTTAGTTGCAAATTTAACATCAAATGCTTTCGCAAAATTCTGTCCTAAAAAATGCGAAGTACCCGCTTGCAAAGCTTTTCCGTCTTGCATAAGCGCTTCAATACAATAGGTTTCTAATGCTCCTGCAAAACGCTCACTTTCGGTTTTTGTTCCGCGCACTACCGGCATTGCCATAAAGTGTTCTGCAAAATCTGCATATACGCACATCATTTGTTTAGCTTCGGCGATAGCCTCATCCTGTGTAGCGTGAGCCGTATGCCCCTCTTGCCATAAAAATTCGGCAGTACGTAAAAACAGACGCGTGCGCATTTCCCAACGTACTACATTTGCCCACTGGTTCACTTTAATAGGCAAGTCTCTATAGGATTGAATCCATTTTCGATAAGTATCCCAAATAATAGTTTCTGAAGTTGGACGTACAATTAACTCTTCTTCCAACTTAGCCTCAGGATCCACAATAATGCTTCCATCTTCATCATTTTTAAGACGATAATGGGTTACTACAGCACATTCTTTAGCAAAACCATCTACGTGACTCGCTTCTTTACTAAAGTAAGATTTGGGTATAAAAAGTGGGAAATAGGCGTTTTCGTGACCGGTTTCTTTAAACATTCTATCCAGTTCAGCTTGCATTTTTTCCCAGATAGCGTAACCGTAAGGTTTAATAACCATACAACCTCTAACTCCTGAATTCTCAGCAAGATCAGCCTTTACAACCAGTTCGTTATACCATTTAGAGTAATCTTCTGCCCTTGTGGTCAAATTCTTTCCCATAACTTCTTATTTGGCACAAATATTGTGTCTTTATAAATGATTTTTAAAGTTTTGCAACATCTTTGTTAAATGCACAAAATTGACGGCAAAACTAGTTAAATTTACAATGTTCAACAATAAAATAACTGATGATATGCGCGGCTTGATAAATACTCCAAATACATTTTTAAAACCTGTTTTAGGTTTATTGGCGCTAGCAGGATTAGTATCTTGCGGTCCCTCTCAATATACAATAAATGACAGCATCTATGGTGGAAGATCTACCGTATATGAAGAACCCACTCAAGAAGTGGCCAGTACCACTGTTAATGGTGGTGTTTATGCTAACTACTTTTCTCTAGGTGCAGCTGATTTAGATGCGGCTCAACAATCTGGCGATATATTTACCGATATTGATTCCTACAGCTCTAATGCTGAATATACTACAGAACAAGCTGTTCTAGATGAAGATTTAGCTTACCAAGCTCAACCGGGTTGGGGTGATGTTGTTGACGATATCACTGTTAATATTTATCCTGATTTCTATAATCGCATTGGTTTCGGCGGGTATTACAGACCTTTCTGGAACTACGGTTGGGGTAATTTTGGTTTCGGCTTTGGACCAGGCTGGGCTACACCATATGGCGGCTGGGGAGGCTGGGGCAACCCATACTTTGGCTACGCCTACAACGGCTGGGGCTATGGTGCTTGGGGATATCCTTACATAGGTTGGGGATACGGATGGGGTCATCACCTCTACGGGTATTATGGCTATAACACCTACTATGGAAACCTGTTTTATAGAAACAACTACTACTCGAGATATAATAACAATAGGTTAGCGTATTCAAACTCTAGAAGATCTAGTAATGTTTACAGAAACAACAGGTCAATTCCTGCACAAAGTTCTTCTGCACGCTCTGCTTCTCGACGTTCTTCAGAAGTAAATTATGCTCGTACCAGTAGAACATACAGTAGAAATAATGTAGGCGTGAATACCGATCGCATCAGCAGAAGTAGCTCAAATAATTCAGCTAGAGTTTCTAGTAGAAGTCGAAGCGCTTCTAGCAATAGTATTTACAGAAGTAACTCCAGAAGAAGCTCTAGTAACACCATTACCAGAAGTAACTCTAGCAGTCCAGTAAGAGCGACACGCTCTAGCACGTACTCACGGAATTCTGTAAGTACACCTACGCGCTCAACTTCTCGTACGATGACAAAATCTTCAGTTCCTACGCGTAGTGCTTCACCTGCTCGTTCAAGTGGCGGAAGCCGTAGTAGCGGTGGAAGTTCATCTCGTGGCGGAGGCCGTGGTGGTCGCGGATAATATTCAGTTTCATTTTAAATTGTTATGATGAAAAAATTTCTAACACTCCTATTCCTAGCAATAGGTGCACAATATTCTTTTGCTCAAAATGTAGCAGACGCAGTACGGTATAGTACGCAAAACATCACCGGAACTGCCCGATACATCGGCGTTGGTGGCGCGTTTGGCGCATTAGGAGGTGATCTTTCTGCAATAAACGCGAACCCGGCCGGCTCTGCTATTTTTGATCGTAGCTTTGTGTCGCTCAGTTTATCTTCGGGTAATTATGATAACCAGACCTATTATAATGATGGAATTACTGTAAACGAAGAATCTGATTTAGATTTGAATCAATTTGGTGGCGTTTTTGTCTCTCAGGGTGCTGCAGGTCTTCGCAAACTAACATTCGGATTCAATTACGATCGCACCAATGATTTTGACAATGGATATGTAGCTTCGGGAATCTCCTCTAACTCTATAAGTGATTACTTTTTAGGATATGCGCAAGGAACACCACTTGATCTATTAGAATTTCAAGAAGGTGAAACCACAGATGACTTGTATCAGTATTTAGGCGAAAGTGAAAATTTTGGTACTCAGCAAGCCTTCCTAGGATATCAAGGATATCTTATTGATCCCGTTTCCTCTGAATTGAATAACACCGAATACACCAATGCACAAAATGGAAATTCTTTTGACCAAGAATACCAATATACCAGCTTTGGGAACAGTAGCAAATTCACCTTTAATGCGGCCGCTCAAGTTAGTGAAGCGCTGTTTTTAGGGATAAACCTTAACGCGCACACCTTTAATTTCACAAGGCAAACCACTTTATTTGAGGATAATAATAGTGCAAATAACGCCGTAAACAGCCTAAGGTTTGATAATGAATATAGAGCTTATGGTTCTGGAATTTCGGCACAGATAGGTGGAATTTACCATCTTTCGCCCAGCCTGCGTGTTGGCGCCACATACGACACCCCTACGCTATATACAATTTCTGAAGAAACTGAGCAGTTTTTATCTACTTCAGGAACTAATGGAGAGATTGTTATCGCGCCTAATGTGATTAATATTTACGAAGATTACGATTTAGTCACTCCCGGAAAAGCTACAGGAAGTATTGCTTACATTTTTGGTAAGCGCGGATTTTTAAGTTTTGATTATTCGTATCAAGATTATAGCTCAATTAAATTTAAGCCGGATAACGATGCCTTTTTTCAGCAATTGAACACTCAAATAGACAATCAACTAAAAGGCGTTTCTTCTTATAAGTTAGGAGGAGAGTTTTTAGTAAACAGCTGGAGTTTCAGAGGTGGTTATCGTTTTATTGAAAGTCCGTATGAAAATGAAACAACGCTTGGTGACACTACCGGTTATTCTGTAGGTTTAGGATATTCTTTTGGCAACACACGTATTGACCTTGCCTACGATTGGATGAAACAAGATCAAAACCCAAGATTGTATGACGGCGCGTTTACCAATACCGCATTTATTGATACCATTAACACCAACATCGTAGCAACCTTGTCGTTTCAGCTTTAAGTAATCTAGCCGAGAAATACACTTTTTGGCTACGATAGATGATCAGCATACTTTATAAATGCCTCTTGTAAAATTCAAGAGGCATTTTTTTTATTGACAGACCCTATAAACTCATTATTAAATCAGATAGCAACAGAAGTTTTTCAAGTTGTTAAATTAACTATCTTTGCAAGCCTTTAGCCCAAGTGGCGACTAATAGCTCTATGAAAATGAATTTTGAGAACGAAGAATTGAAAGAAATAGATGAATTAGGTGATAATCACCACAGTACATCTGCAATTACTCCTTTAAGAGATGATGCTTTTGAGTTAAGTGATTTAGAAAAAATCGAACTCATTAAAGAAGATGTTACCCGTATAATGCAAACTTTAGGTTTAGACCTTAAAGACGACAGCCTTAAAGGCACTCCTAATCGAGTGGCTAAAATGTTTGTAAACGAAATTTTTGGCGGACTTAACCCGCAGCGCAAACCTAAAGCCTCTACGTTTCAAAATAATTATAAGTACGGCGAGATGTTGGTCGAAAAGAACATCACCGTGTATTCTACTTGCGAACATCACCTGCTTCCTATTGTAGGTAGAGCGCACGTTGCTTATATTTCAAACGGCACGGTAGTGGGCCTTTCTAAAATGAATCGTGTGGTAGATTACTACGCAAAAAGACCTCAGGTTCAAGAGCGTCTTACTATGCAAGTCGTTCAAGAATTACAAAAAGTTTTAGGCACAGAAGATGTTGCCTGCGTTATAGATGCAAAACACCTATGTGTTAACAGCCGCGGAATACGTGATATTGAAAGCAGCACAGTTACCAGTGAATTTGGCGGAAAGTTTAAAGAAGAAGCTGTTAAGCGCGAATTCTTAGACTATATCAAACTAGAAACTCCATTTTAAGAAGTACTTTAATTTAACAACAACCGAAGCACTATACTTAAATAAGCGATAAAGCATTTTCAACTCAGGATTTATGGCGCCCTTATACCAGAAGCAAGAAATTAAAGTTTACAATTCAATAAACGGAAGTAAAGAAACGTTTACACCTATTCTGGAGGGTAATGTAGGGATGTATGTGTGCGGCCCCACCGTTTACAGCAATGTGCACTTGGGTAATGTACGCACCTTTATGTCTTTTGATATGATTTTTAGATATCTCAAGCATTTAGGCTACAAAGTGCGCTACGTACGCAATATTACAGATGCAGGTCACTTGACCGATGACGCTGATGAAGGCGAGGATAAAATCGCAAAAAAAGCTCGGTTAGAGCAAATTGAACCTATGGAAGTCGTGCAGCAATACACCATAGACTTTCATAATATTTTACAAAAATTTAATTGTTTACCCCCAAGTATTGAACCCACCGCAACGGGACACATTATTGAGCAAATAGAGATCATTAAAGAGATCATTGAAAATGGATTTGCTTACGAGAAAAATGGTTCTGTTTATTTTGATGTTCTAAAGTTTAATGAAAGTCATGACTACGGAAAGTTGAGCGGTCGCAATCTTGAGGATATGATCGCTAACACGCGTGAATTAACTGCGCAAAGCGAAAAGAAAAATGCTCAGGATTTTGCCTTGTGGAAAAAAGCAGAGCCGCAACACATTATGCGCTGGCCTTCCCCTTGGGGTGACGGTTTTCCCGGATGGCACCTGGAGTGTACTGCAATGAGTACAAAATACCTTGGAAAACAATTTGACATTCACGGTGGCGGAATGGATTTAAAATTCCCGCATCACGAATGTGAAATTGCGCAATCTGAAGCTTCTCATGGCCACAACCCTGTGAATTACTGGTTGCACGCCAATATGCTTACGCTTAACGGCAAAAAAATGTCTAAAAGCGATGGAAATAACATATTTCCGGCTCAGATATTTACCGGAGACAGTCCGTTCCTGACTAAAGGCTTTTCTCCGAGTGTGGCACGTTTCTTTGTGATGCAAGCACATTATCGCAGCGTTCTAGATTTTAGCAACGACGCATTACTTGCCAGCGAGAAAGGGTTTAACCGCCTTATGGAAGCAGTAAATCTCCTTGACTCGCTACCTACTTCAGCAAAGAGCAGTATTGATATCGAAGCTTGGAAACAGTCGTGCTACGACGCGATGAATGATGATTTTAATTCGCCAATTCTTATCGCGCAGCTTTTTGAAGCGGCCAAATACATTCACCAACTTAAAGATGGTAAGGCAACAATTTCTTCAAGCGATCTAGACGTATTTAAAACATCTGTACACGCGTTTGTTTTTGATGTTTTAGGACTTGAAGACATTAACGCCGCTGCCGAAGCCAATACAGACAAACTGAATGGCGCCATTGAGTTGCTTATCCAACTTAGAAAAGAAGCGCGCGCAAATAAGGATTTTGCTACCAGCGACCAGATCAGAGATCAACTTTTAGAATTAGGCATACAGCTTAAAGATGGTCGCGAAGGAACCACGTATACATTTGCTTAAAAGCCCTTCTGATGAAAGATTTTGCTAAAAAAGCCCTCATCTTTCCTATCAGGCTGTATCAGCGTTTCATATCACCTCTTTTGCCACCCTCGTGCAGATACGAGCCTACATGCTCCCATTACAGTGTTGAAGCCATTCAACGTCACGGTATTTTTAAAGGAAGTTGGCTTGCTATAAAACGCATCGCCAGTTGCAATCCTTGGGGCGGTTCGGGCTATGACCCTGTACCTCCCGTTAAAAAGCAATCAGCATATAAAAAATCTAAAAACAGTTAAGAAGCCTCTGGGCTTTGCTATATTTACAACACAAAATTTTCAAAGCTTATGCTCCCTTTAAAAATGACCTGGAATCCTTCAACCGGATTAGATTTAGGATTTTTCACCATACACTATTACAGTTTAATGTTTGTGATCGCTTTTTCATTAGGATGGTATCTGATGAAAAAAGTGTACAAAAATGAAGGTATTGAAGAAGAAAAATTAGACCCATTATTTATCTATTCGGTTTTAGCCATTTTAATTGGCGCGCGACTGGGGCACGTTTTCTTTTATCAAACCGAATTACTTTGGGAAGATCCACTTTCGGTAATTCTACCTTTTAGATTTGTTCCGGAAATTGAATACACCGGTTTTCAAGGTTTAGCGAGTCACGGTGCGGCAATAGGGATGATTTTCGCAATGTATCTGTACAACAAAAAAATCCTTAAAAAAAGTGTGCTTTGGCTGTTGGATCGGGTGATTCTTCCTGTGGCTCTGGGTGCCATATTTGTGCGTATTGGTAACTTTTTTAATTCTGAAATGGTTGGGAAAATTACCGATTCAAACCTCGGAATTAAGTTCGTTCAAGATCAATACAACAAATACGAAGTACAGCGCTTAACCGGCATTCCTAATGAGCATAAAGCTTACCAAGCCTTAACAGATGATCCTCAATTTGCAAATTATATCGCAGAGATCCCTTATCGTTTTCCTGGACAGCTAATGGAGTCTTTTGGTTATGTATTTGTTTTCCTAATTTTAATGTTCGTGTATTGGAAAACCAATTTGCGCAAAAAAGAAGGTTTTCTATTTGGGCTCTTCTTAGTGCTTTTATGGACGGTACGTTTTATTGTAGAATACTTTAAACGCGCACAAGTAGAAGGCCGTGAAGACTGGATCTTTGGTTTCAACACCGGGCAGATTTTAAGCATTCCTTTTATTCTTATCGGAATCTTTTTAATTCTTAGAGCGCTTCAGCAGAAACAAACTCCGCAATATCATTAATTATGTATCAGAAGTTTTTATTCATCGGGATTTTAGGCTTTACGCTTCTAGCGTGTAAAAATAAAGAAGCCGAAGAAACACAGATCACTCAGGAGCAGATTACTTTTCAGCAAGAAGGAAAACTTCAGATACAAACAGAAGACGGCAGCAAAGCGTATTTTAATATTGAGATCGCCGAAACCAACTATGAAACCGAGACCGGACTGATGTACCGGGAATCGATGGAGCAAAATCAGGCGATGCTTTTTGTATTTGAGGATGTAAGACCGCACAATTTTTACATGAAAAATACCTATATTCCACTAGACTTGTTTTTCATCAAAGAAGACAAAACCATTGCAACGATTATAGAAAATGCAAAACCTATGGATGAAACAAGCCTCCCCTCTGAAGTTCCTGTGCAGTATGTTTTAGAAACTAATGCAGGCATCGCAAAACTCTGGAATATAAAAGTGGGAGACACCGTAGACTGGAAACGTTTAAAATAATAACTATGCCTTCTAGAATTCTCTTTTTATTTTTTGTTTTGTTCAGCATTACCTCCAATGCCCAGCGGATAAAATACCATTTAGATATAGAGGGAGAAGAAATAAAAAGGAAAGAATTTGACAAGCTCTGGCGCAATCGCGATTCTGCATATTCTAGGTGGGATTATGAAACAAAAGATAGCAGCCGTGTTGCTCGACTCATACCTCAATATCAACAAGGCGTTATAAACCGCAATGACCTCAAGGAGTATTTAGAAAAGGTGACTAACAAAAAGTTTGCTGATAGCACGATTTTTTTCATCTCCTATACTTTTACCAATGATCTATGCAGTCCGCAATACTCTACAAACAACTACACTAAAGAGGTTATAGACCATTGGAAAAATCTTACTGACGCTCGCAAAGCAAGTATTGAAGAAAACTACCCAGACATAGTTAGATTAGATTTTTTTGAGCAAGGCATAAAGCTCCAAAACACCCCTAGCGATGGTACAGAGTACTACTATTCTGATAAAGAGAATCTTTTAAGAGAAATTATTTTTAGAAACCCGGCATTTTGCGGCTCTCGCGCTTTGATTAAGCCGAATGGGCAAACTGTCGTGTACAATGGCGAATCTATCTCTACCCAAGTAGTTCAGCTTATAGAGAATAAAAACTGGAATTTATTTTTCCCCGAAGAATGAATTATCAAGCGATTCTCGAAAGCATTCAGTCTGATCTAAAGGACTACAAAAACACCGGTAAAGTAGCGACATACATCCCGGAGTTAGGAAAGGTAGACGCTTCAAAATTCGGACTTCATTTAAACTGCATAAACGGCAATCACTATCATTTAGGAGCTTCACAAGAACGTTTCTCGATTCAAAGTATATCTAAAGTATTGAGCCTGGCATTTGCGCTTAAACTTGAAGGAAACAAACTATGGAATCGGGTTGACGTAGAACCTTCGGGAGATCCTTTCAATTCGCTGGTTCAGCTTGAATATGAAAAAGGTATTCCCCGCAATCCATTTATTAATGCGGGAGCCCTTGTGGTCTCTGATATTTTGATGAGTCATCTCAAAAATCCAAAAGAAGATTTTCTAAAATACGTGCGCGATATTGCCGGGGATCAGTCTATCGATTACGACACGAGTGTGGCAGCTTCAGAAATGCAACATAAATATCGTAATGCCGCTCTCGCTCATTTGATGAAAGACTTTAAAAATATCAATAACGATGTTGATGCGTTATTAGACTTTTATTTTCATCAATGCGCAATAGCAATGAGTTGCCAGCAGCTCGCGCAAGCCTTCAGCATATTTTTAAACTACAGCAAACAAGATCAAAGTCAGCAAGCCCTTGCGGTGCCACCTATGCTCGCCAAACGCATCAATGCTCTAATGCTTACGTGCGGTTTTTATGATGAATCCGGCGAGTTTGCATTCAGGGTAGGGCTACCAGGAAAAAGTGGCGTAGGCGGCGGTATTGTAGCGCTACACCCTAAACATTACAGCATCGCGGTGTGGAGCCCGCCTCTGAACGAAAAAGGCAATTCAGAATTAGGTATGAAAGTTCTTGAGCTGTTTACCTCAAAAACTGAAATCTCTGTTTTTTAAGCAATCTATTTCGGGGAGTTCTTCCCTTTAAGGCGACCAATAAAAACTTCAAATTACCACTAAGCAAAAAGCTCGATTTACTTGCGTAAACCGAGCTTTTTGCGTCTTGTGCTTTAATCGAATTAAGCCACAGGCTCCTCTTCTTCTTTTTGTTTTTCCGGCTTTAAAGCTTTCTTCTGAATGGTATCAAACATTACAGGAGTAGCGATAAAGATCGAAGAATACGTACCTACAAGCACACCTACAATCAAGGCAAACATGAAGCCCATTATACTCGCACCACCAAAGATAAATATAGCCAATAATACAATTAAAGTGGTCATAGACGTATTTAACGTACGACTTATGGTGCTGTTAATAGCTTGATTGATAATAATTCCCATTTTACGGCTAGTACCGTATTCTTTCATATACTCTCTAATACGGTCAAAAACAACCACCGTATCGTTAAGCGAGTAACCAATTACTGTTAAGATCGCCGCGATAAAAGATTGATCGATCTCCATATTGAATGGCATGAATTGATAGGTCAAAGAGAAAATTCCCAATACGATCAACACATCGTGGAATACAGCCGCAACTGCACCCAAAGAGAATTGCCATCTTCTAAAACGTAACAAGATATATAAGAACACTACAACTAGCGAACCTAATACTGCCCAGAATGAATCTTTTTTGATATCATCAGCAATAGTTGGTCCTACTTTGTTATACTCTAAAATACCCACTTTGTCATCAGAAGAACCTCCTTTTACAAATTGCGCTAACGTCAAATCAGCAGGAAGATACTCCTCTAAAGCAGTATATAAACGCTGCTGGATATCTTCATCTACTTCAGAAGCTTCTTCTTCTATACGATACTTCGTAGTAACTTTCAATTGGTTTGCTTCACCATAAGTTTTTGCTTGCGCACTTTCTAATTCAGCGATCAATTTTTGTTCTACTTCAGTAGCGTTTACCGGATTTTCAAAACGAATGGTATAATTACGCCCTCCAACAAAGTCAACACCTTGGTCTAGACCGTTAGTAAATAAAGAGACTAAACTTACTATGATTAGTACACCACTAATGATATAAGCAACCTTACGCTTAGCAAGGAAATCCTTATTGAAATTAGTAAACAGGTTACGCGTAGCACCGGTACAAAAATCTAAAGATTTACCATTTTTACCGTATCCATCAATAAACAGACGGGTTACAAAAATTGCGGTAAATAAAGAAGTACCAATACCTATCATTAATGTAGTTGCAAAACCTTGAATTGGCCCTGTACCAAATAAGAATAAGATTAATGCGGTTAAGAAGGTAGTAATGTTCGCGTCAAGAATTGAAGATAGTGCATTGCTGAAACCATCTTTTATAGCGTCTTTTTGTGATTTACCTCTTGCGATCTCTTCTTTAATTCGCTCAAAGATCAGAACGTTTGCATCAACAGACATACCTATCGTCAATACAATACCGGCAATACCAGGTAAAGTAAGAACAGCTCCAAGACCTGCAAGTATTCCAAAAATGAATAAAATATTTACTGCTAGAGCAACGTCTGCAAAAAGACCTGCTTTACCGTAATAGAATACCATCCACACCAAAACAAGCACTAATGCGATCACAAACGACATTAAACCACTATTGATCGCTTCTTGACCTAGTGATGGTCCAACAACATCATAAGAAATAATCTTAGCCGAAGCAGGCAGCTTACCCGCTTTAAGCACGTTAGCTAAATCTTGTGCTTCTGTTACTGTGAAACTTCCTGAGATTTCAGTAGCACCACCAGAAATTTCTGCTTTAGCTGTCGCTGCAGAATACACAGTACCGTCAAGAACAATTGCAATTGCATTACCTTCTGTTGCAACTTCTCCTGTTAATTTTGCCCACTGTCCAGGACCTTGACCTTCAAAATCAATACCTACAGAAGGTTGACCTGCTTGAGTATATTGTTGACGTGAATCCTGAACCACATCACCATCCATTGCCGGAGCGCCGCTTCGGTCTGACTGTAATGCATAAAGTGGGACCACATCAGTTTCTGCTTCGTTAATTCCCCATCTGAATTTTGCAAAACGCAATTCTTGTGGACGCAAACGCACGATTTCAGGCATTGAGAAATAGCGATTAATTGTTGCGGTATCTTTTACCTGAGCATAACCTATGATCGGCGCTTGAGCATATTGCTGAATAGCCGGGTTAAAACTGAACACTTCAAAAAGTGGATTGTTAGCTTGTGCAGGACTAATAGAATCTTCTTCACTTGCTAAAAGATCTTCGATAGAATCGTCTGTACTTTCGGTAGAATCTACTTCCGCAACGGCCTCTTCCTCCTCTGCAGGAGCAACAAGCTCTTTTAATTCTGCATTTACTTGCAATAAGTAAGGAGCAACATTAGAGGCATAGTGTGTTTTGTAAAACTCTAATTGCGCTGTACTTTCTAATTGAAACTTAACACGCTCGATATCGGTGGCTCCGGGAAGTTCAATCAATATGCGTGATTGATTGTCTAAACGCTGAATGTTAGGTTGAGTAACACCAAATTTATCGATACGATTACGCAATACTTCAAACGCAGAATTGATAGACTCTTCTACTTCTTGAGCAAGAATAGGTTCTACCTCGTCATTACTCATATTGAAGTTTACCTTCTCTCCTAAGGTAGTGTTTGCAAAAATATCTGGAGAAGCTAATTTATTATCTCCCGGAATTGCTTCAAAAGCATCAAAGAAATCTTCTAAGAAGCTATTCTGGCTATTTTTTTGAGTTTCTGCAGCTTGATCTAAGGCTTGATTAAAAGCAGGATCTGTACTGTTATTGCTTAATCCTCTTAAAATATCTGCAACAGAAATTTCAAGGATCGCATTCATACCTCCTTTAAGATCCAGACCTTTATTAAGTTCTTTTTCTTTAGCGTCATTATAGGTGATTCCTAAAGCGATAGGATCATTCCCTATAGAATCTAAATAGCGACGCTCAACTTCGCCTCTTTTATCTACATAATCTTCAACGGTAGTATCAACTTGTTCTGCCGCATAGGCCGAAGCTTTTTCTTCTGTCTGATTAGTGAAATACGTAAACGAAAGCTGGTATAAACACACCAACCCAAATAAAATCGCAAATACTCTAATGAGTCCTTTATTTTGCATTACTCTTTAATATTTATTTAATTCTTCCCAAACCTTTTTCAGGCGATTTTGTAAAACGTGCAAATATAGGGTTTCAACATAGAAATGCCAATAAATATCTTTTTGATTTCTTTAACCTTTTAAAACACTGCTTTATAGTGCATTAAGCGTAAAATTCATCCTAAACAAAGCAGCTTTAACAAACTGAAATTAAACAGAATAACCGTTATAACAGATCAGCTTCACCATAGCAACAAAGCCTTTTTTAAAGCTTTCTTCGGAATGATAAAACGCTACTACTTAAACCCTATTGATCTAATACAGAATAGCGTAGGAATTTACGCGGTCAATCTTAAGAAAATAAACCATTCAACGGAAAGCCTCAGATAGTAAAAACTTTCGGTGGTGGCAATAAAAAAGCGCCATCCTAGTGAATGGCGCTTTTTAAATTATAAAACAGCTACTAGACTTATAGCTCTAACAATCCATTTGTTTTCTTAACTGCAGCTGCACTTTCTTGAAGTTTCGCTTTTTCAGCATCAGAAAGATCTACAGGAACAATTTTTTCGATTCCGTCTTTACCAAGAATTACAGGTACTCCGATGCAGATGTCGTCAAGATCATATTCACCTTCTAATAAAGCCGAACAAGGAAACATCTTTTTCTGATCGCAAGCAATGGCTTGAACGAGTCCGGAAACCGCAGCACCCGGCGCATACCAAGCAGAAGTACCTAATAACTTAGTAAGCGTCGCACCACCTACTTTAGTATCTTCCATTACTTGATTTAGACGATCTTCTGCTAAAAATTCAGAAGCTAAAACGCTGTTACGTGTAGCCAAACGCGTTAATGGAATCATTCCGGTATCACTATGACCACCAATTACCATTCCGTCAACATCAGAGATAGGACATTCTAGAGCTTCAGCTAAACGATACTTAAAACGTGCACTATCAAGCGCTCCACCCATTCCTATAATTTTATTTTTAGGAAGTCCGGTAGTTTTGTGTACCAAATACGTCATCGTATCCATTGGGTTACTCACTACGATTATGGTCACATCTGGAGAATGCTTGATCAAGTTTGAAGAAACATCTTTTACGATCCCGGCGTTGATACCTATCAACTCTTCACGTGTCATACCCGGTTTACGCGGAATACCACTAGTGATTACAGCAATATCACTTCCTGCTGTTTTAGAATAATCGCCGGTAGTACCGGTTATGCGTGTATCAAAAGCGTTTAAAGAAGCAGTTTGCATCAAATCCATCGCTTTTCCTTCAGCAAAACCTTCTTTAATATCTAGAAGTATTACATCAGACGCAAAATTTTTCATCGCAATATACTCGGCACAACTTGCACCAACAGCTCCTGCTCCTACTACGGTAACTTTCATGGGTATGTATTTAAAAATGTTATTAATTAAGTTTAAAAAAATAGCGATAACCTGCGTTATCGATTGCGGCTTTAAAATTACGACTTCATTTAGTCTTTTAAGACTCTTAAAGCTTAAAATTAGGTTATGATTTTTATATACAACGCCTTCCTCATGTTTTTAAGACTTTGGACCACAAAAAACCACTTTTAAGCAAAAAGCATTAAAAGTGGCTTAGGCAACATTTGGAAAAGTGGTAAACTATCTTATCTAAAACTAAATGCGATCCCCGCACTTAGATTACTATATTCTTGAACCGTATAATCTGCATAAATTTTAAAGAACGCCAGATTTAATCGAGCACCCAAAGAAGCTCGTACACTTGACGGACTGTAAGATAGTGCTATAGGATCAACCAAAGTAGTCGTTTCGGTACCTGCATTGTATTCTACAGTATACGTACCCAACACGTTTAATTCAGATTTTCCGCCGGTATATCCTAAACCTCCATAGATTGAAATAACCGGAAAATCTAACGAGGCTATTCCCTGTACTGTATAAGAGTTAAGTTTAAATTCTGCCGCTTGCCCGGTACCGTCTATAGAAGAACCGTCCTCAATGTCATAATCCACATTCATTGTGGTAAAAGCACCTAATAGAGAAACATTTAGTGGCAGCTTATCTAGAGGCCCTAGATACTGCATCAAATTATGCTTAAATCCAATCCCAAACAAACTTCCTTTTACATCGTCACTACCAACTTTGGGAGTCGCCCTGACCATTAAATCAGTATCATAAACTAATCCTACACTAGCCTGAAGCGTTGGCGCAGGCATTGCATTTAGATGCAAATCGTCTTTTACACCTTCGGGCATGGTAAAAGTCCCGGTGTCACCATCTTGAGTAACCACAGTAACTTCAGCAGGTGTCCCATTGCCGGCAACAGTAGGAGTAACTCCCGGCGAGGCTGTGATCGTATTTTCAAAATTCAAATCAGCAAAAGCAAACATTTCTTTTTCTGATGGAACCATTGCTGCATTCACACCTATTGTAATGTCAAAACCTAGTTTTTTATGTGTTTTTGCGGTATGATACCACCCGCCAGACATACTGTAAATAAGACCTTCCATTGCAGGCGCGATATAGGCTCCCATTAATGTATTGGCATCTGCTGCTCCAGCAGTGATCACAGCTTCAAAGCCGTCATCATCTTGCGCAAACAGATTTATTGATGCTAAAATGGAAAAACAAATGAGTACTCTTTTCTTCATAATTGAATTGATTTGGTTTACTCAAAAATAACAAAACCCTGATAACCAATAGCCTTATGTATTAAAAATGCTATAAAAAAAGCCTACTCCAAAAGAAGCAGGCTTTATAAACAAGTAATTAACCGATTACTTTTTATACATCTATGTTAGCGTATACCGCGTTTTTCTCGATAAACTCTCTACGTGGCGGCACCTCATCCCCCATCAACATAGAGAAAATTCGGTCTGCCTCTGTACCATTATCAATGGTTACCTGACGCAAAGTTCTAAACTCAGGATTCATAGTAGTATCCCACAATTGCTCTGCGTTCATCTCCCCAAGACCCTTATAACGCTGCACCGAAGCGCTACCGCCCATCTGTGCATTGTATTCATCACGTTCTTTCTCACTCCACGCATAACGCATTTTCTTACCTTTTTTCAATAAGTAAAGCGGTGGCGTTGCGATATAAACATGACCACCTTCTACTAATTCACGCATATAGCGGAAAAAGAAGGTTAAGATCAATGTTGCAATGTGACTACCATCAACGTCGGCATCACACATAATCACAATCTTTTTATATCTTAATTTTGAAAGGTTGAGCGCTTTACTATCTTCTTCGGTACCTATAGTTACCCCAAGAGCCGTAAAGATATTTTTGATCTCTTCGTTTTCAAAGACTTTATGCTGCATCGCTTTTTCAACATTCAGGATTTTTCCGCGGAGCGGAAGAATCGCTTGAAAGTTACGATCGCGGCCCATTTTTGCAGTTCCACCTGCAGAGTCACCCTCTACAAGGAATACTTCACAAGCCTCAGGATCAGTTTCAGAACAGTCTGCTAATTTCCCGGGCAAGCCACCTATGCTCATTACCGTCTTACGCTGCACCATCTCACGGGCCTTTTTAGCCGCGTGACGTGCCTGAGCTGCAAGAATTACTTTTTGCACAATGGTTTTAGCATCATCAGGATGTTCTTCAAGATAGATCTCTACCATTTCAGAAACCGCCTGAGAAACCGCCGAAGTAACCTCACGGTTACCTAATTTAGTTTTGGTTTGCCCTTCAAATTGAGGCTCTGCAACTTTTACCGAAATAATTGCCGTAAGACCTTCTCTAAAGTCATCACCTGCAATCTCAAATTTTAGCTTATCTAACATCCCGGAAGCATCGGCATATTTTTTCAGCGAACTCGTAAGTCCTCTTCTAAATCCTGCTAAATGCGTACCTCCTTCGTGGGTATTAATGTTATTAACGTATGAGTGTAAGTTTTCGGCATAACTATCATTGTAAATCATAGCAACCTCAACCGGAATATCATTCTTCTCACCTTCCATAGAGATCACTTCACCAATGATCGGCTGGCGGTTTCCGTCAAGAAAACGTACAAATTCTTTTAACCCTTCTTCAGAATGAAAGGTTTCAGAAACAAATTCGCCCTTATCATCCTTCTGACGTCTATCAGTCAATGTGATCGTAATACCTTTATTCAAATAAGCCAGTTCGCGCATACGGCTGGCAAGCGTATCGTAGTTGTATTCTGTAGTGGTTTGAAAAATAGAAGGATCAGGAAGAAAAGTAACAGCTGTACCACGATCATCAGTATCGCCAATTCCTTTTACAGGATACATCGCTTTACCTTTTTCGTACTCTTGCTCCCAAATTTTACCCTCACGATACACAGTAGCTTTTAAATGGGTTGAAAGTGCGTTAACACAACTCACCCCTACCCCGTGAAGTCCACCGGAAACCTTATAGGAATCTTTATCAAATTTACCTCCGGCACCTATCTTGGTCATTACAACCTCAAGTGCAGATACACCTTCTTTTTTATGTAAATCAACCGGAATCCCCCGACCATTATCTTTTACCGATATCGAGTTATTCTCATTAATGATCACTTTTATGCTGTCGCAATGCCCTGCCATAGCTTCATCTATGGAGTTATCTACAACTTCATAAACTAAATGATGCAAACCACGCACTCCCACATCTCCAATATACATCGAAGGTCTCATACGCACATGCTCCATCCCTTCTAGGGCCTGAATACTGTCTGCCGAATATTGCTTCTTATTGGCTTCTTCGCTCATAAATCTTTATTAAGTTAATCTCAAATCTAAAAAAGCAGCTACTTTTCAGCCGCTTTAAGAACACTTTTAAGCAGTGTTTATAGATAGCTAACAAATATAAAAAAAGGCGCTGCAATACGCTTGTAAATGACCAGCCAAAGATTTGAAGTTATCAACAAATTGTGAAAAAATCACAGCTAAAATCAAGGATTCTAAATGAAGTAGAATCTAAACTAGATAAACCACAAAAAAAGCGCTTTCTTCAATAAAGAAAGCGCTCTAAACTTACGTGGTATGTGGCTAGCTAAGCAAGTTCAGCCTTTTTGTAAGCATCACTGTGTACGTTTGCCACCGCTCTTCCTGATGGATCGTTCATATTTTTGAATGCTTCATCCCATTCTAAAGCGATTTTTGTACTACACGCCACAGAAGCTTCTTGAGGTACGCTCAATGCCGCAGCATCACTTGGGAAGTGCTCTGCAAAAATGCTTCTATAGTAATATTCTTCTTTATTTGTTGGAGTCTGAATTGGGAATTTAAACTTCGCGTTAGCCAATTGCTCATCGCTAATTTTTTCGTTTACCAATTCTTTTAAGGTATCAATCCAGCTGTATCCTACACCGTCTGAAAATTGCTCTTTTTGTCTCCAAGCAACACTCTCTGGCAAGTATGATTCAAAAGCTTTACGAAGCACCCATTTCTCCATGCGCTCACCGTTAATCATTTTATCTTGTGGGTTGATGCTCATCGCAACATCCATAAACTCTTTATCTAAGAATGGCACACGACCTTCGATTCCCCAAGCAGCTAAAGATTTGTTTGCACGTAAACAGTCGTACATATGCAGCTTGCTTAGTTTACGCACGGTTTCTTCATGAAATTCCTGAGCATTTGGCGCTTTGTGGAAGTAAAGATAACCTCCAAAAACCTCATCTGCTCCTTCTCCTGAAAGGACCATTTTCACACCCATAGATTTGATGACACGCGCCATTAAATACATTGGAGTTGAAGCTCTAATCGTGGTAATATCGTAGGTTTCTAAATTATAGATCACGTCTTTTATAGCATCAAGCCCTTCTTGAATGGTAAACTTGATCTCGTGGTGTACCGTACCAATATGATCTGCAACTTTCTGTGCTGCCGCTAAATCTGGTGAGCCTTCAAGACCTACAGAAAACGAGTGTAATCGTGGCCACCAAGCACCGTCTGTATCTCCGGACTCGATTCGCTTTTCTGCATATTTTTTTGCAACCGCTGAAGTTATTGAAGAATCTAAACCTCCTGAAAGCAATACTCCGTAAGGAACATCAGACATCAGTTGACGATGAACTGCAGCCTCTAAAGCTTCTCTTAATTTTTCTATGCTGGTCTCGTTTTCTTTTACTGCATCATACTCCATCCACTCTCGAGAATACCATCTTTTTAATTCCCCATCTGAGCTGTGTAAATAATGTCCCGGAGGGAATAATTCAATTTTTGTGCAGGTTCCTTCTAACGCTTTTAATTCTGAAGCTACGTAGAAGGTTCCGTGCTGATCCCATCCCATATAAAGTGGAATGACACCCATATGATCACGGGCTACGAAATACTCATCTTTCTCAGCGTCATAAAGTGAAAAAGCAAAAATTCCATTTAGCTTATCTACAAAGCCAGGTCCTTCTTCTTGGTAAAGCGCTAAAATAACCTCACAATCAGACTGTGTTTTAAAATCATACTGACCTTTAAGTTGTTTGCGCAACTCTTGATGGTTATAGATCTCACCATTTGCGGCAAGAATTAATTTTCCATCAGGGCTCAATAAAGGTTGTTTCCCTGATGCAGGGTCAACTATAGATAAACGCTCGTGTGCTAGAATAGCTTTTTCATCACTATACACTCCATTCCAATCCGGTCCACGATGACGTATTTTTTTAGACATTTCCAAAAGCTGTGGTCTTAAAACCTCAGCCGGTTGTTTCAATTCATAGGCACATACTATCCCACACATAATCGTATTGTTTTAATTTGATGGTTCAAAGATGTAATTTACATTTTGATTCGCAAACAAAAAACAAGCATATACTTACATATGTAAACTTTAAAAATACTATTTATTACAAAAGAAAACTTTCAGCATTAAATATGCAGTCAAATTTTATAAAGTGATAAGAACAGGAAATTACACGTGCCAATCGTAGTTGATTTGAGTAATTACTGTAGTTTGAAGATTTGGAATACTTCTTGAAAGCTATAAAATATAAAATTACTTGTGGTACATTCTTTTAAGATTCGCTTAACATTTACAGGTTTTACCGCATTGTACATTTGTATAAAATTTTGACTTTCAACATTAAAAACAACATTTATGAAATCCCTAATAATAGGTAGTTTTCTACTTAGCTTCTTAATTTTTGGCAATGACGTAAACGCACAAAAATTTAGCGAACTCGACAAAAGTCCGCTTGATATTGCAATGTTTCGCGCCCAAGACAAAACTCCTCGTGTACGCGTGATCTACAGCCGCCCTCAGAAAAAAGGACGTGACGTTTTTGCCACTAAAGACGGACTAGAAAAATATGGTGAGGTATGGAGAACGGGCGCTAATGAATCTACGGAAATTAAATTCTATAAGGAAATGATGGTTGGTGATACTAAAGTTCCTGCAGGAACCTACACATTGTTTACGATCCCAACTGAAGATGAGTGGACGGTGATTCTAAACAAAGACTTAGACACTTGGGGCGCTTATGGATATAAGGAAGAACGCGACCTAGTGCGTTTTACGACTCCGGCTCATAAAACTGCTGCTCCTATAGAATCTTTCTCAATCTCTTTTCAACCTACTGAAAATGGATCAGATATGTTTTTAGGTTGGGATGATATGTACATCCAAGTACCTATTGAAGAAGTAGAAATGTAATTTTCAAAATATGGTATTAAAAAAGGCTTCCAAATCGGAAGCCTTTTTTATGGGTTCTACCCAATTTGTACGACCATGAAGTAAGTATTGAAGTAATAAAACTTCCGGCTACCAATGCTTCAAAAATGTACTAAGGTATATTTAGATATTTATGTGTCTGTAAACTCACTCTCCATTTAGGATTAGCCATTACATAGTCAACAATTAAGGGTGTCATTTTTTCGCGCACGCTCCATTCTGGTTGTAAAAAAAGTTTGCAATTACCATTTACCTTGGCAGCATGTTCTTCCGCGAATGCGAAATCGCTTTTATTGTAAATGATCACTTTTAATTCGTGAGCTTCCTCATAAATACGAGGTTTAGGCAACATACGCTTCTTAGGAGAAAGGCAAATCCAATCCCAATGTCCTGTAAGTTCGTACGCTCCTGAGGTTTCTATATGCACCTGCAAACGTTCATCTTTCAACATGCCGGTAAGGTGATTCATATCCCACATTAGAGGTTCACCGCCTGTGATCACAATTGTCTTGCTGTATTTTTTGGCATTTGCTACGATCGCGGCAGCTTCAGTAGGCGGGTGTATCGCCGCATCCCAACTTTCTTTCACATCACACCAATGGCAACCTACATCACAACCACCTACACGTATAAAATATGCAGGAGTACCGGTATGGTAACCCTCACCTTGAATGGTATAAAACTCTTCCATCAACGGAAGTAACTCTCCCAGCTCTACCCGGGTTGCTGTCGCCTCTTTTGTCATAGGGCGCAAAGATACGCCGCATTAAAATCGTTACCAAAGCCTAACAACCTTATTTTAAAGGGGACCGAAACGCGCTACAAACTGTTAAAAATTAACTATTGCAAGTCGGTTTGATTTTGGCATTAATCCTTATTTTTAGTCCAAATTTTTAGCGATGAGCCAGACCGAAGCCTTTAAAGAACACATTATACAAGGAAACCTTTGCAAGGGATCATATATCACCGTGGGTGCCGCGATGCTTGACGGGCAGACGATAACCGGAGCTCACGTAAACCTTCCTTTAAAGACCCTAAACAGACACGGCTTAATTGCTGGCGCCACCGGAACCGGAAAAACCAAAACACTTCAGGTTTTAGCCGAAAATCTTTCAGAAAAAGGTGTTCCTGTGTTATTGATGGATATGAAAGGTGACCTTAGTGGTATCGCAAAAGCAAGTGAAGGTCATCCTAAGATTGATGAGCGCCACGCAAAAATTGGTCTACCTTTTGAACCAAAAGATTTTCCGGTAGAACTACTCACCTTGTCTGAACAAAATGGAGTACGACTGCGCGCCACGGTAAGTGAATTTGGCCCAGTTCTATTCTCAAGAATTATCGATGCAACAGATGCCCAAGCCGGTATCATCGCCATCCTATTTAAATATTGTGACGACAAGAGCCTGCCTTTATTAGACTTGAAAGACTTTAAAAAAGTATTACAGTACGCGACAGATGAAGGCAAAGAAGAAATTCAAGATCTATATGGCAGAATTTCTACTGCCTCTGCAGGCGCTATCTTAAGAAAAGTTGTTCAACTGGAGCAGCAAGGTGCAGATATCTTTTTTGGTGAAAAATCTTTTGATGTTGATGATTTGCTTCGACTGGATGACAATGGGCGAGGTAAAATAAATATCATTCGGCTTACTGATATTCAAGACAGGCCTCAACTTTTCTCAACGTTTATGCTCAGTTTGCTCGCGGAAATTTACAGCACTTTTCCAGAGCAGGGCGACAGCGATCAACCGGAATTGGTCATCTTTATTGATGAAGCGCATCTTATTTTTAAAGAAGCTTCAAAAGCACTGCACAGCCAGATCGAAAGCATTGTGAAACTCATACGATCTAAAGGTGTTGGCTTATACTTTGTTACGCAAAACCCAACCGATGTTCCCGATGGTGTATTGAGTCAGCTAGGCTTAAAAATTCAGCATGCACTTAGGGCTTTCACCGCAAAGGACCGCAAGGCCATTAAGCTCACTGCCGAAAACTACCCCGATTCTGAATATTATGATACCAAAGAAGTGCTCACCACTTTAGGTACTGGTGAAGCGCTGGTTTCGGCTCTTGATGAAAAAGGAAGACCCACACCGCTTGCAGCCACAATGATGCGTGCGCCAATGTCTCGAATGGATATTCTTACCGATGCTGAAATTGAAGAAATAAATCGTAAATCTGCACTCGCTCCTAAGTACAATGATACTGTAGATCGAGAAAGCGCGTATGAATTGCTAAATGCTAAAATCAAAAAGGCAGAAAGCGAAGAAGCCAAGGAAAAAGCTAAAGAAGAACGTGCAACGGTGTCTAAAAGCAGTCGTACTTCTTCCCGAAGTAACACTACTGAAAAAGCGATAATTAAAGTGCTTACCAGCGCCACAGTAATACGCGGTGTTCTGGGCATTTTAGGAAAACTTATAAAATAAACCCTAACAGAAACAAACCCTTATAATGAAAAGAATATTTTTTGCAGCCATAATTACCAATTTACTATTCACCTCTTGTGACTCAGACAGCTCTTTTAAAGTTACTGCTGATCGTGTAGGCGAACTCACTAAAGAAACGCAAGTAAACGAACTAAAAACCATTTTTAGCAATGATAGTGTTGTGGATCAAAATTCTGGTCTAAGTGAAGAGCTAAATGTGAACGCTATTGAAATTTATGAAAAAGGTGGAAAGCAATTGCTAAGCTTGATGCCCACTAAAGATGGTAATCCAAAAACAATTAAAACTGTTCAGGTTTTTGATGAACGCTACACCACCGAAGAAGGCATCAACCTCAACAGTACCTATAAAGACATCACCGAAGCTTATGAGATTTCAAGAATTGAAACACTAATAAGTAGTATCGTAATTTTTGTTGATGACATCAATGCGTATTTTACTATTGATCGTGATGAGCTTCCGGGAGAGTTGCGTTTTAATATGGATGCTAAAGTTACCGGTGCTGAAATTCCAAATGACGCCAAGATCAAATACTTTATGATCGGCTGGTAAATTAAAAATAATGTCTGACGCTAAATACTATATTCAGAAAACTCCTTTTGTCGTCCCTACTGATGACGGTAAATACATCGGGGAACATTTTGGCAAAGCCAGTGACGGAAACACTGCCATAAGTATCGCCCATATGATAGCACCGCCCCGTTGGAGCGAACCGTTTCAAACCCCTGAATTTGATGAGTACACCTTCATCATTGAAGGAAAAAAGCAATTTTTAATTGATGATGAACCCATCATTTTAGAAGCCGGACAATCTATAAAAATTAAAGCCGGTACGCGGGTGCAGTACAGTAACCCTTTTAACCAAAAATGTGTTTACCTATCGGTTTGTCAACCGGCATTTGATTTTAATAAGGTACATCGAGAAGAAGAATAACACTCTTCAACCTTTTGAAAATCAGATTAAAAATTCCAAAAATTATAAATAAGTATTAATTCTTACCTAAAGCCACGTTAATCTCAAAGCTGCTAAACGGCATTTCTACTACTTTTAAAATCTAACCTAATAAGTACAAATATTATGATTAAGATTTTAGCACTAGTAATGGTAATTGGCGGCGCCATAGCATTGGTATTAGGTATTATGGGAATTTTTGGAAGTATGAGTACCGGTGTTAGTCCGTGGGCATTAGCAATTTTAGGCGGTATATTTTTCCTTTCAGGAATTTCGCTCTTAAAGTACAGAAAAGACACTGATGTTATAGATGCCGAAAACAGACATTAAATTTTACATAACCCGTATATTTGAACCCTCTTTTAAAAGAGGGTTTTTTTATGAATAAACTGGTCAAAAAAATACTACCTAAAGCAATAGGATTTTATATAAATGCCTTAGCATTGGTAAACCCAAAAGCTTCAGCAAGAAAAGCCTTCAAGGTTTTTAGTAAACCTCGCCGGGGACGCATTGGAGCGCATCACGAAGAATTTTTAAACCCTAATCTAGAGCCTGTAGTTGCAGTTGAAGATTTAAAAATTCAACCTTATAAATGGTCCGGCAGTGGCAAAACCGTTCTATTAGTACACGGCTGGGAAAGTCACAGTCACCGCTGGAAAGAAATGATTTTTAGACTTCAAAAAGAAGACTACACCATCATTGCTTTTGACGCGCCTGCTCACGGTTACAGTAGCGGAAAATACTTTTACGTTCCGCTATATCATCAAACCCTAGACAAAATGCTTGAGATCTATCGTCCTGATTATCTCATTGGGCACTCGATGGGCGGTATGACCGTGTTGTATAATCAATCACAAGAATCCAGCATAAAAACAGAAAAACTGGTGATTCTGGGAGCTCCTGATAAACTAGAAAGCATATTGAAAGACTATCAGAAAATCCTAGGCCTCAACGCCAGAGCGCTACAAGCTTTAGACAGGTTTTTTCAAAACACCTTTGATTTTAAAACGCGTGACTTTTCATCTTCGGTGTTTGCGACAAAAATAAAAGTGCCTACTTTGGTAATCCACGACAAAGAAGATCCTATCACTCCTTTTTCTGGTTCTCAAGCCATTCACAAAGCACTACAAAAATCTCAATTTATAGAAACCGAAGGACTCAACCACTCGCTCTACGACACTGATGTCAATGAGAAAATCATAACCTTCTTGAAGGATTAATTCGGTTTTAATTTTACCTTAAACACTATGTCAGACGCTAATGTTACTCGTATAAATAAATTTCTCAGCGAAGTAGGTTTTTGTTCGCGGCGCGAGGCTGACAAACTTATTGATGCCGGTCGCGTTACCGTAAACGGAAGCGTTCCTGAAATGGGAACTAAAGTAAGCAGCGCTGATGAGATCAGGGTTGATGGCAAAGTCGTAGGTGAGAAAAAAGATGCTCCGGTGTATCTTATCTTCCACAAACCTGTAGGTATTGTTTGCACCACAGATACTCGTGTGGAAAAGGACAACATCATTGATTACATCAATTACCCTACTCGAATATTTCCGATAGGGAGATTAGATAAAGCCAGTGAAGGTCTGATATTTCTGACAAATGACGGGGATATCGTTAATAAAATTCTTCGTGCTCGTAACAACCACGATAAAGAATATATCGTGGATGTTGATAAGCCCATAGACGCTTCTTTTGTAAAACGAATGTCTGACGGCATCCCAATTTTAGACACGATCACCCGCAAATGTGAGGTAGAACAACTGGGAAAAAAGCGCTTTAAAATTATACTGACACAAGGCCTTAACAGACAAATACGCCGCATGTGCGAATATCTGGGGTATAATGTTACGCGTTTAAAACGGGTGCGCATTATGAATATTAGTTTAGATATTCCGGTAGGAAAATACAGAGCTTTTAAACCTTCGGAATTGAGCGAGCTCAATAATCTTTTAGCAGACAGCAGTAAAGTCTTTGAGCCGGAACAAGAGACCGGTAAAAAACCGGCGATCAAACCTTCTGGACCTCGACGCCGACGCCGTAATTAAGCCTCAGCGGTTCTCGTTTAGTTCAGCACCAATTCCTGTAAACATTTAAACCTGTGTTAATGACACGGGCTAAGTGTATTAATCGCCTTACTTTTAGGTTACAACCAAAAAAGATAGTATGGCAGCTCAAATTCCTTCAGTAAAAAACGAAGAACAATATGAAGCCTTGCGAGACAAAGGCTATAGCAAAGAAAAATCTGCACGTATTGCTAATACTCCAGACTCCGGTAAAAAAGGTGGAAAAGCTGAAAAGTATGAAGACCGCACCAAACAAGACCTGTATAAGCAAGCGCAAAAAATAGGCATTGAAGGTAGGTCTAAAATGACTAAACAAGAATTGATAAAAGCTTTACGTAATAATTAAAACAAACCTTATGCCTGCTCCTTTTCATCTGGCCATTCCTGTAGACGATGTCGAAAAAGCCCGAATATTTTATCGTGATGTACTCGAACTTGAAGAAGGTAGAAGCGACACCCATTGGGTCGACTTTGACTTCTTTGGGCATCAATTGGTAATTCACTATAAACCGAAAGAAGAAAAAGTTGCTGCGCATCATAATGCCGTAGATGGTAAGGCGGTTCCTGTACCGCATTTTGGAGTAGTGTTAGAGTGGGATGCTTTTGAAACGTTCGCTGATACCCTAAGAGCTAAAAAGGTTGAATTTGTAATTGAGCCTTACATCAGGTTTGAAGGACTACCCGGTGAACAAGCTACTATGTTTTTTTACGATCCTTGCGGCAATGCGCTTGAATTTAAAAGCTTTAAAGACCTCTCACAGTTATTTGCTAAATAATGAATAAACTTAAACCAGAACTCGTACGCCAACTTTTTTTAATTGTTCTCATTCTCTTTTTATTCATATTGATCGTAGAAGAGATGACTCCGTATTTATCTGGAGTTTTAGGCGCCATTACACTTTATGTATTGCTGCGTAAGTTCTACAACTTTTTAGTCGTAAAACGCAAATGGAAAGAAGGCCTCGCGGCTGCTGTTGCAATGCTGGCTTCGTTTGTGGTGATACTGGTTCCCATTGGATTGACTGTGATGATGCTAACCAATAAAATTGGGAAAGCCGTGCGCAATTCTGAACGTGTGGTTGAAGTCGTCAAGCAACAAGTAGGCGTTTGGGAGGCAGACCTTGGCTTTAAAGTCAGTGAATCTATAGATACCAACTCCATTACAAGTTGGGTTTCTACTAACCTTCAAAACCTTGCCGGCGGCACCTTCAATGTATTTATCGCCATTGGTATTATGTATTTTATCTTGTATTACATGCTTATCAATAACGATAAAATGCACCAGTCGCTTTATGCATTTATTCCGCTGAATAAAGAAAACATAGCCCGGATAGGTCACGAAAGTGTTGCCATGGTAAAAAGCAACGCATTAGGAATTCCGTTAGTTGCTTTGGCGCAAGGTATTGTTGCACTAATAGGTTTTTTCATATTCGGGGTACCCGATCCCTTTTTCTGGTTTGTTATTACTGCTATTGGAAGTATGATTCCCTTTGTAGGTACTCTATTAGGTATCGTGCCGGTTACCATTTTACTCATAGCCAGTGGCAACAATCTACAAGCCGTGGGGATAGCAATTTATGGTCTTGTCGTAGTCGGCTCTACAGACAATTTGATTCGGCTTTATGTGTTAGAACGCTTAGCCAATGTACATCCGCTAGTAACGTTAATTGGTGTTATCGTCGGGGTACCTTTATTTGGTTTTATAGGATTAATCTTTGGCCCCTTGCTAATAAGTTTATTTCTATTAGTAGTAAAAATCTACAAACACGAGTACGGCGATCCTGAACCTGAAATCATCAATCAAATCATTCCGGATGTTTCAGAAAATCAAGAAGACTAATTTTCCACCAAAAGGAAAGCCGGTCCTGATCTGGGACGGCACGTGTGGTTTTTGTAAATATTGGGTCACCCGATGGAAAATGATAACCAAAGACGCCATTGTCTATAAAACCTATCAAGACGCAAATAAAGACTTTCCTGATATTCCGTTGAAAGAATTTAAAAAAGCGAGTAGATTAATCGAGCTTGACGGAAGCATTTACAGCGGTCCAGATTCTGCTTATCGATGTTATACCTACAGTGATTCCATAAAATGGAATGCGCACCGCTGGTATGTCAACAACCGAAGCTTTCAACGTTTAAGTGATCACGGGTATAACTTTATTGCCAAGCATCGCCCAGAGATGTTTAAACTCACCAAACTCCTTTTTGGACCCAACCCCACAGACTTCAAACCCTATTGGGTATTTTATATTCTTGCAATTATTTTGCTGGTTTTTGCCGTTTTTCAATAAATTGCCACTCAAGATTATAAGCTGCTTAAAATTTACGATTGAATTTTAAGTACTTTTTATTGAAGACCAAAAAACTATTTATGCAAATACTGGGAGTAGACGTAGGAGGAACCGGAATAAAAGGCGTTCCTGTAAATCTCGAAAAAGAAGAATATTTAGGTGAACGTTTTAGATTAGACACTCCCGTTCCTCGTGAACCCAAAGCCATGGTCAACACTATTGCCGAAGTTGTAAAACATTGGGACTGGAAAGGTCCGGTAGGTGTAGGTTTTCCAACGGTAATACATAAGGGTAAAGCGCTTGAACATGGTAATCTTGATAAATCCTGGTTAGGTGTTCAGGTAGATGATATGATTTCGCAGAAAATAGGCTTACCTGTAAATGTGATGAATGATGCTGATGCTGCCGGCCTTGCAGAAATGGAGTTTGGTGTAGGCAAAGGCGTTGAAGGTCTCGTTATCGTAGTGACGGTAGGCACAGGTATAGGCAGTGGCGTTTTCTATAACGGCGAACTTATACCAAATTTTGAGTTGGGCCAGATGCGCTACAAAAAGAAGAAAATCATTGAAAAATACGCATCGCGCCGTGTGCGTCTTGATAATAATATGAGTTTTAAAAAGTGGGGAAAACGCTTTAATAAATTCATACAACTTACCATGCAAGTTTCTCAACCAGAAATGATCATTATAGGTGGCGGTGCCAGTAAAAACCTAGACGAATACATCAAGTATTTAAAAACTGACGTACCTATTGTAGCGGCTCATACACGTAATCATGCGGGTATTATCGGAGCAGCATTAGGTGCAAGACATTTGCTGTAATTTAAATTTCACTGAAAGAACTACCTTAGGACAATTATTAAGGCATTGTTTGAAAAACGAATTTTCAATTTCAAGCCAAGCTTCAAAATAATATTTACTCCTTTGGCGGCGCCAATAAAAAAAGAGGTCCAATAGACCTCTTTTTTATTTTAGTACATCTTCTTAATCTTAAGATTGAAGATCGTTATGTCTTGCTCTGGCAAGCAAGGTATTCTTCAATAACATCGCAATAGTCATTGGCCCTACTCCACCCGGAACCGGGGTAATGAAATCTGCTTTTTTACTTACCTCTGCAAAATCTACATCACCTGCGATTCGGTAACCGCGCTCTTTAGTTTCGTCTGGTACACGAGTAATTCCCACGTCGATAACCGTTACATTTTCCTTAACCATATCAGCCTTTAAAAACTCAGGAACTCCTAAAGCTGTAATGATAATATCTGCTTGCTTGGTAAGTTCTTCAAGATTTTTGGTGCGACTGTGCGTCAAGGTTACAGTGCTATCTCCAGGCGTTCCCTTCTGAGACATCAAAATACTCATAGGGCGACCTACAATATGACTACGACCAATGACAACGGTATGTTTTCCTGAAGTTTCTACATTATAGCGCTTTAGTAATTCCATAATCCCAAACGGAGTTGCAGGTATAAAAACCGGCATATCTTGCGCCATTTTACCAAAGTTTGTTGGGTGAAACCCATCTACATCTTTGTCAGGATCCACCGTCAATAACACTTTTTGTTCGTCAATATGCTTCGGCAGCGGTAACTGAACAATATAACCATCAATCTCGGGATTATTATTCAGTTTATTGATGTGATCCAAAAGTTCTTCTTCTGTGGTTTCTTCCGGCAATTGAATTAATGTAGACTCAAAACCAATACGCTCACAAGCACGCACTTTGCTCCCAACATAGGTCAAACTTGCGCCATCGTTACCTACCAAAACAGCAGCCAAATGAGGCACTTTCTCACCTCGTTCTTTCATCGCCATTACTTCTTCGGCGATCTCGTTTTTTAAATCGTTACTGGTTTTCTTTCCGTCTAAGATTGTCATTATTGCGTTTTGGTTTTATAGTTAGAGTCGAACTGCTTACTGAGACTGCCTACTGTAAACTGAGACTGCTCTCCAAGCTGCTTAGCGCATTTGATTCATCATCTGCATCATTTTGGCTCCGCCGCCACCTTGCATCATCTTCATCATTTTACTCATTTGGTTGAATTGCTTCAACAACTGATTCACCTCCTGAACCGAAGTTCCAGAACCTTTACTAATGCGTTTTTTACGACTTGAATTTATAATCGATGGCTGGGTACGCTCAGCCGGGGTCATACTGTGAATGATCGCTTCGATACCTTTAAAAGCGTCATCATCAATATCCAGACCTTTTAGTGCTTTACCGGCACCGGGAATCATCCCGATAAGATCTTTCATATTACCCATTTTCTTGATCTGCTGAATCTGCTTTAGGAAGTCGTCAAAACCAAACTGATTCTTAGCGATCTTCTTTTGAAGTTTACGCGCTTCTTCTTCATCAAACTGTTCCTGCGCACGCTCAACAAGGGATACAACGTCTCCCATCCCAAGAATACGATCGGCCATACGTGAAGGATAGAACACATCAATTGCTTCCATCTTCTCACCGGTACCGATGAATTTGATTGGTTTATCTACAACCGTTTTGATAGAAAGCGCCGCACCACCGCGGGTATCACCATCTAATTTGGTTAAGATAACCCCGTCAAAATTCAAAACATCGTTAAACGCCTTTGCCGTATTTACCGCATCCTGACCCGTCATTGAGTCAACAACAAATAAGGTTTCTTGTGGCTTGATCGCTTCGTGAATCGCAGCGATCTCGTTCATCATCGCTTGGTCAACTGCAAGTCGACCTGCGGTATCAATAATCACCGCGTTAAATCCGTTTGCTTTTGCGTGTGCAATTGCCGCTTGAGAGATCTTAACCGGATCTTTTTCTTCTTTGTTAGAATAGACCTCAACTCCGATCTGCCCACCTACCACGTGCAACTGATCTATCGCCGCAGGGCGGTAAACATCACAAGCAACCAAAAGTGGTTTTTTAGTCTTTTTATTTTTAAGGAAATTAGCCAGCTTACCAGAAAAAGTGGTTTTACCACTACCCTGCAAACCAGACATCAAAATAACCGAAGGATTGCCTGAGAGATTGATTCCTTCTGCCTCACCGCCCATAAGTTCGGTAAGTTCATCTTTTACCAATTTGGTCATCAATTGACCAGGTTTTAAAGCGGTCAATACATCTTGACCCAGCGCTTTCTCCTTAACCGTATTGGTAAAATCTTTAGCTATTTTATAGTTAACATCGGCATCTACAAGCGCACGACGAATTTCTTTAAGGGTCTCGGCTACATTTACTTCTGTAATCTGGCCGTGCCCCTTAAGCACGTGCATCGCCTTATCTAACTTATCACTTAAATTATCAAACATAGGTCATATACTAAAAAACACTCCTCAATATCAATTCAAGGAAATGTTTTGAATTGGTAAAATATTCTATAAAAACACAGCCTTCAAAGCAGGATCAAGTGTTTCAAATAATAAGGATGCAAAGCTAAGGATTTGAAGGCTATTTGTAAAGCCTTATTATAAGGTAAAAGGAATAAAAAAACGCTGTCCTTATCCATAAGAACAGCGTTTTATAAGAGGCGTTTATTCTTTACGCATTATAACTTAGAAAAAACCAATTTAAATGTTGTATCTGTGGTGCTCTGCAATTCGATGGTACTTGAAGATTGACTAACCACTTCAAAGGTTCCGTTAAGAACTGAAAATTCTGAGTCACTCGTAAAGTTTAGCTCAAGAAAAACTTCAGTTTCTGAGGTCGTGTTAAAAAATGCTTCCACATTAGTTACTAGATTCGTTAGGCTATTACGCACTACTACACGCTTATCATTTGTAAATTCAAAAGTATAATTAGCAAATTGCTGACTAAATTCTGCTCCCGCCTGAACACCAGACTCAAGCTCAAAACGCGCACCGGTAATCGCCTCTTCAAGATCTTCTCTTAGATCTTCGGCTTCATCACGCGCCTCTTCCTCAAGATCATCTTCTGACTCGCACGATTGTAATTCTGCAATCAATTCTGCATCAGAATTAATCGTTATACTTCCATCACTCGAACCAGATAAACTAATTGGATATTGAAGGCTGAAATATTGATCGTCACCCAGATCATTGATAAATGCGTAAGCTTCCTGATCACTAGTAAGCACTACGCTTCCTGTCTGTTGTGCATTGGCGTCAAAGGTAAATACAGTAATAGGGTAATCAAATTCCAGACAACTAATAGCGTCATCTCTACTCTCATCAGCCGCTTCACACGCTTCTTCTAACGCCTCTAACTCTTGCTCATTTTGAATAGTCACCACCGAATAATCACTTAAACGCATTTCAATAGGAAACTGAAAACGCACCTCATCTTCATCGTTAGTAAATTCGGCAAAAATCTCAGCGATTAACGTCAAGCTGGCCTCATTAACAATGGTAAGCTCTTGACCGTTCACTTCTGCAACTACCGGAAGAATCACAGACGCACAGCTTGTATCATCCAGAATATCGTCTTCAGAGCCGTCATTTGCAGTGCTACGCTCTATATATTCTGCAGGTTCTGACTGTTTCGTATTGGTATTCTCATTACCTTCAATCAGCACGTCTTCTTCATTCTGACAAGAACCAAAAAGCAATGCTGCAAGAAAAGTTATACTTAAAAATGTTTTTAGATTTTTCATAATAGTAAAATTATACAAAGGTTATTTAAAGTTCGTATTCACCCTTAAGACAACCCAAAACCTCTTTACCCTACCCTCACTTGAAAAAAAATTAGAAAAATATTTTAGTAGCTTTGAAATATTAGATGCCCCTAACCCTATGAACGAGCAAGACAAGCATACCGATCTTTGCCACGAAGCTACCTTTAAACGTTTTTACCTAGAGTTTATTCAGGCTGCTAAAAACTTTGCTTTTTATAAATGCGGGGACGAACAGGAAGCACTAGACTTGACTCAAGAGGCTTTTGTAAAAATCTGGAATCGTTGTAACATAATCGAGTTCAAAAAAGCTAAAACCTACTTATTTACAACCATCAACAATTCTTTTCTTAATGCAGTGAAGCATAAAAAAGTGGTGTTGAACTATCAAAAAAATCAAGCTTCAGAAGAATCAGAATCTAACGAAGACCCCCAATTTATTTTACGCGAAAAAGAGTTTAAAAAAACGCTAAACAACGCCATCGGCTCGTTAACTGAAGCGCAGCGCGAAGTGTTCTTATTGAATAGAATAGATGGAAAGAAATACGCAGAGATAGCAGAAATGCTTAACATTTCTGTAAAAGCGGTCGAAAAACGTATGAGCCAGGCTTTAAAAAACTTAAGGCAACAAATCCCAGAATTTTAACAACTTAAGAGGTAGGGTTTTCCCCTTTTAAGGTGTCTAACAAGTAACTAAGGAAATTATGCAGCATCAAGAAGAACTTTTAAAATGGCTGAACGGCGACATGAACGCCGAAGAATTGGCTGCATTTAAACAAACCCAAACGTATAAAGAATACCACAAAATAGCTGCATACGCTTCCCGATTGAAGCCTGATATGCTTGATAAAGAAGCCGCTTACAAGTCCTTTAAAACAGAAATTACACAAAAGCAGCAACCTAAAGTTATTAAACTTCCCTATAAAACTTGGATCAGCACTGCAGCAGCCGTACTGGTCATTTTAATAACCTCTTATATCTTTTTAAAATCTGATCAAAAAATCATCAAAGCAACAGATGATTTTGTGCAAATCACCTTACCCGATGCTTCTGAAGCTACCTTAAACAATGCTTCACAGATCTCCTATAATCCTAAAGATTGGGAAGATGGCACGCGTAATTTAGAACTTGAAGGAGAAGCTTTTTTTAAAGTCAATAAAGGAAGTGTTTTTAAAGTTGCTACTGCGCAAGGCACAATACAAGTGCTGGGCACTCAATTTAATGTAAATCATAGAAAAGGTTATTTTGAAGTTTCTTGCTACGAAGGAAGTGTACAAGTCGCGGCAACGCTTGACACTTTGATTCTCAAACCCGGTGACACCTATCGCTTGATATCTGGTAAATCTGAATTGAAAATCAACAATAATCAAACCCAACCCTCTTGGCTAGACTACGAGCTTAGCTTTGACGATGTTCCCTATCATATTGTGATCGCCGCGCTAGAACGTCAATTTAATATTGAGATTTCTTATCCGGCACAATTAAAAGACCAAGTATTCACCGGTAGCTTTAGTACCAAAAAATTAGAAAGTGCGCTTCAAGGAGTAACCCTCCCGTTTGGGATCACCTACAAATCAGACAAAGATCAAAGCTTTATATTTTATGCTGAATAAAGAAAAATGTTGGCTGATCATGCTACTTTTCACTTCCATATTCGGCACAGCTCAAAACCGAAGCGAGGTTGATTTGGTTACTTATTTAGATACTGTAGAAACGGTATTCAACATTCGTTTCTCGTATCAAACTGAAGCGGTACAAGACCTAAAATTACAGAATTCAACGTTTAAGCAATTAGACCGAACCTTGCAGTATATCACAAAGCAAACCGGGTTGACCATCACTAAAATCGATGATCGGTATTATAGTATTCTACCTAAAACTTCGTCTAGTTTTTGCGCTCAAATTCTTGATGCAGCAACGCTGAAATCGCTGGAAGGAGCAACAATTCAGGCATTAAACAAAAACATGAGTGCCGTCGCAGACGCCAACGGATTTATTAAACTAGCACTTATAAAACCCGGAGATAGCATCAAGGTATCTTTTTTAGGTTATAAAACCGAGGTTCTTAAGGTAGAAATGCTCACTTCTGATTGTCAGCAAATCAGTTTAGCTCCTAAAAGTTTTACCTTGGACGAAGTGGTGATCAAACGCTTATTCAGTCGAGGTATTCGTAAATTTCCAGACGACCGCATTGAGATAAACACACGTGAATTTGACATTTTACCGGGATTAACAGATCCTGACATTCTACAAACGCTGCAAATTTTACCAGGAATAGAGAGTATAGATGAAAGCATCAATAACATAAATGTGCGCGGTGGAACCCAAGATGAAAACTTGATGCTTTGGGATGAAATCAAAATGTATCATACCGGTCATTTTTTTGGCTTAATTTCAGCATATAACCCTAATTTAACTGAGCGCGTTGAAGTCACTAAAAACGCCAACAGCTCAGAGTATTCAGGTGGAGTAAGCAGTACTATAAAAATGTACACACCTAATGCTATAACCGAAAAAATATCAGGTGGCGCCGGCTTTAATGGTCTCAGTGCAGACGCTTTTCTACAAATACCTATAAGTACAAAGCTCGCTCTTCAAATAAGCGGAAGAAGGTCTTTTGCCGATTATTTTCAAACACCCACATATACTTCCTATTTCAATCGAAGTTTTCAAGATTCAGAGATCAAAAATGATGGTAGCTCTGCTGAAAATATCAAATCACTTTCTGATTTTAGATTTCACGATTATTCAGCAAAAATTCTTTACGATATCAGTCCAAAACATCAGCTCAGAGCCAGTTTTATATCACTCAACAACACTCTAGAATACTCCGAGTCTGACGCTGATGAACAATTCCTCAATGAAAGTTTGATAGATCAGGATAATATCGCCTTCGGAATCAATCTAAGCAGCGTTATTAACCCCGCTTATGACACGTTTCTTAATGCATATTATACGCAATACAACATTCGCTCAACAGATCAAGATTTCAGCAACAATCAGGTATTAGCTCAAACCAATCAAGTACTCGAAACCGCTTTTAAAGCAAAAGGAACCTGGCACCTGAATTCCCGCATGAACTTTGAACACGGATATGAATTTATTGAAACTGGAATTCGCAATACAACAAGTGTCAATCAGCCGGTGTTTCAGCAACGCAAAAAGGATGTTGTTAGGCAACATGCAATTTTTGGAGATTGGAGCCTTGCTACCAACAATTTCAGGCTACGTACAGGATTACGTACAACCTATTTTGAAAAATTCAAAAAAGTTAGACTAGAGCCTCGCATAAATATTCGTCAAAAACTAGGGCATTTTGCTTTAAAAACAGAAGCCGCTTTAAAAAACCAAAGCACCACACAGATCATTGATTTTGAAGATAATTTTTTAGGGGTAGAAAAACGGCGATGGGTTTTAGCCAATGACAATGACATTCCTTTAATCACTAGCAAACAAATAAGTCTAGGCGTTGATTACACTCAAAATAATTGGCTGATTGATCTTACCGGTTTTTACAAACAAGTCTCCGGAATAACTGCATCAAATCAAGGCTTTCAGAACCAATTTAAATTCATCAAAACCAATGGCAGCTATGAGGCCAAAGGTTTAGAATTTCTAGTAAACAAAACCACTCCAAAATTAAGCACTTGGTTTACCTACACCTTAGCAACTAACGTGTATTCTTTTAATTCGCTGAATCCCGCGACCTTTCCCAACAACACAGATATCAGGCATTCTATAAATACGGGAGGTTCGTATGCGCTCTTTAATAATTTTAAAATTGCAGTGAGCTTGAATTATCACACAGGAAGACCTTATACCTTACCCATAGAAAATGCAGAAACGCTGCCCAGCAGCAACAACACCTATGTCGTGAATTATGACACTCCAAATGCAGCCAATCTAGAAGACTTCATGCGGTTTGATGCCACCGCTAACTATTCGTTTAACTGGGATGCAGTCACAGCAAAATTTACACTGGGGATTATCAATATTCTAAATCAAACAAATACCATTCAAAGGTATTATGAGGTTAACCCTGACGACAACACACAGGCTATTGCCATACAGAGTAATTCACTAGGTTTTACTCCTAATGCATCCCTCCGCTTGACGTTTTAATTACATACGCTCAGGAACCTGAATCCCAAGTAATCCAAATGCCGCCTCGATCACCTCGCCTACTTTTTTAGAAAGTGATACACGGAAGCTTTTTTCTGCATCGGTATCTGCTCCCAAAATAGAGACTTGTTGATAGAAGGAATTAAACTCCTTTACCAAGTCATAGGTATAATTTGCAATCAACGCCGGACTGTGATTTTCTGCGGCCAACTGTACCGTTTCAGGATATAAAGCAAGTTGTTTGATCAGCTCTTTTTCTTTAGGCTGAAGCGCTTCATACCCATAACCTTCAGCAACTCCAGTTTCTTGAGCCTTTCTCAAAATCGACTGAATACGCGCATAAGTATATTGAATAAACGGACCTGTATTTCCTTGAAAGTCTACAGATTCTTCCGGATTAAAAAGAATACGTTTTTTAGGATCTACTTTTAGAATATAGTACTTCAATGCGCCAAGACCTATGATCTTGTATAATTCTTGTTTTTCAGCTTCGCTGTAGCCGTCTAGTTTCCCTAATTCTTGAGCGATGTTTCCGGCAGTTGTCGCCATTTCTTCTACGAGGTCGTCTGCATCAACTACGGTACCTTCGCGGCTTTTCATTTTTCCGCTAGGCAAATCAACCATTCCATAGCTCAAATGAAATAAATGCTCAGCCCAATCATAACCTAATTTCTTCAGAATCAGGAAAAGCACTTTAAAGTGGTAATCTTGTTCATTACCTACGGTATAGATCATTCCGCCTACATCCGGATGATCTTTCACCCGCTGAATCGCAGTACCTATATCTTGCGTCATATAAACCGCAGTACCATCACTTCGCAGAACGAGTTTCTCATCAAGACCGTCTTCAGTTAAATCACACCAAACCGAACCGTCTTCTTTTTTATAGAAAACACCTTTTTTAAGACCTTCTTCAATATTGTCTTTCCCTAATAAATAGGTATTGCTTTCGTAATAATAACTGTCAAAATCAACACCCAGATTTTTATAGGTTTCTTCAAAACCACTGTAAACCCAGCCGTTCATTTTTTTCCAAAGTGCAACCACTTCTTCATCACCGGCTTCCCATTTGCGCAACATATCTTGAGCTTCGAGAATAAGCGGCGCTTCCTTTTCAGCTTCCTCCTTTGTTTTTCCCTGCGCTACTAAATACGATTGTTCTTCTTTGTAGGCTTTATCAAACTTCACGTAATAATTCCCTACCAACTTATCGCCTTTGAGTCCGGTTGATTCTGGAGTTTCACCTTCACCAAATTTCTGCCACGCAAGCATACTCTTGCAAATATGGATTCCGCGGTCGTTGATGATCTGTGTTTTATACACTTTCTTTCCGCTAGCTTTTAAAATTTCGGCAACAGAATAACCTAATAAATTATTGCGGATGTGCCCCAAATGCAACGGCTTGTTTGTGTTAGGCGAAGAATATTCAACCATCACTGCTTTACCGGCTTCAGGCTCGTGACCAAAGTTTTTTTGGTCTTTAATTCCATCAAAGAAATTCAAGTAAAAAGCATCTGAAATCACAAGATTTAAAAAGCCCTTCACGACATTAAAATCTGCGATTTCGTCTAGATTCTCTTTCACATAAGTTCCTATCTGCTCGCCTATTACCGCCGGATTTCCTTTTGCAACGCGCAAAATAGGAAACACCACAACGGTTAGATCTCCTTCAAAATCCTTACGAGTAGGCTGAATTTCAACACTTTCTAGAGTTGCGCTAAAAAGTTCTTGAACCGCATCTTTAACGGCTTTTGTGAGTTTATCTGATAAATTCATGAGTGCTTTTTCTGAAGGCGCAAAGATACGTAAAACAAGCGGTTGACAAAGCAAAATAGCGCAACTCACGCTGATCAAAGTCCGCTTAGATAGCATTCGCCTGTAAAGTGGTATCTTTAAAAGAAAAAATGCTACTTAATGTCTCCTACAATAATCCTGAAGTTACCCGAAAGATCAACACCGAAGTAGGAAAACCTTTTACGCTGCGCGAGCGCATTAAAATGAAAGGGATTGGTTCTTCAAAACTCTTTATCACTGCTACGAGTATTGAAATTCACAACCTACTTATTCTTGACAGCTATGTCAACACCTGTAATATTGAAATGCGCCCTAACGGGATCATAGTGGGTTTCCGCTCGTTGCTAGAATCATACGCACTGATCATCCCATACTACAAACTGCGCATTTACAAAGGCCAAGCCGAAATATACAGCATTTACAGAGATCAGTATTTTATAAAAATTAGAGCGAAAGCTAACGACAAAGCCACGCATAAATTCATTAAGAAAATAATGGATTTTAAAGCTGAGAATCTTCCGCTAGGTCCTGAGGATCTGTAGTTGCCTCAAGTTAAATAAACTGGCAATAATTTCGAGGAAAAGCAAGGGCTATAATACGAGAGCCAAACATATAATCTAACTTGATATAAAAAATGCAGCAAGACATTACACCCTACTGCATTGATCGTAATTATTCTTTGACTTCTACTTAGTATTGAAAAAACCAGCCCGAGTTTTTTGCTTTGACAAAAAGCGTAAAGGATTTGATTTTCATTTTATCTTCACTCATTAGAAAATACTGAAGGATTTCGGTTTCCTTATCATTTGTTAAAACGTAAATTCTATCTTTAAACTCACCCGATGTATTGAACTGTAACTGGATTTCACTTAATCCTTTCACCTCTTCATAGGGGAAAACTTTAGGGTCATCAAGCTTTCGTATCTCTGGATTTGGAATTAACCATCCATTATCTTTTTTATTCTTACGAGTTTCCTTAATAATCTGGATTACAAGTTTTTTCCTTTTGGTCGCTGAAGCCTTAAGATTATCTTCTTGATCAGTCGAGATATACTCATCAAAAACAATTTCTGGATCAATAGATTTATCAAAAAGATCCAAAACAAAACGAGATATCATTTTTTCTTGTTCATTTTCTTGGGAATAAGCCACATTAAAAGCTAATAGAAGTACTATGAAATATGCTTTTTTCATGAATGATTTTTTTATTAACATCTTCGTGATTCTTTAGAAGAATCAACCTTTATATTTCTTTATAGTAATAACATTATCAGAATTCATCTTCCTACTTGCCTAGACTTCTTCCTGAATAAGTAAGTTAAGAAACTGTACTTGATGGAAGTGTGATCCCTCCTCTTTTTGCGACTTCAATAATAAAATCAGCATAAGCACAACTACTCACATTATTTTTATTAGGAGGATTTTTGATCTACGAAATAATGTCCCTGAGTTGAGATACTTTGATCACTTTAAAAATACTTCCGTGAAATAAATATTCATTATTATCTCTTAATTCAGAATCATACGTCACACCAACACCTACGGTCGCATAAATTGAGCTACTCTTAGGAAACATTCTTTAATTCAAATATAGATATTAGGGTCTTAAGATTGCTAATACAAATCTGTATCATATAATAAATCCATTTCAAAAATCGTATCTTTAAAAGGCTATGAAAATATTACTTACAGGAGCTAATGGTTATATTGGGATGCGACTCATCCCCTTTCTTTTAGAGGCCGGGCACGAATTGGTTTGCACCGTTCGGGACAAAAACAGACTAGCGGTAAACCCGCGTACGCGTTCTAAGATCAGTATTGTTGAAATTGATTTTCTCGAAGAACCCAATCCAGATTTACTACCTCAAGACATTGATGCGGCCTATTACCTGATTCATTCTATGACCTCATCAACGGTAGATTTTGATGAGAAGGAAAAACGCGCTGCAGAAAACTTTAATATTTACCTCTCTAAAACACGATGTGAGCAGGTAATTTATTTGAGTGGTATCGTGAATGATGAAAAATTAAGCAAGCACCTCAACTCCCGAAAACAAGTAGAAGACACGCTGTATCAAGGCAATTTTAATCTAACGGTTTTGCGCGCAGCCATCATTGTAGGTTCCGGGAGTTCTTCATTTGAGATCATTAGAGATCTCTGCGAAAAACTACCACTTATGATTACCCCAAAATGGGTAAAAACGCGCTGTCAGCCCATTGCCATTCGTAATGTAATTCAATACTTAACCGGAGTTCTAGGCAACAAATCTTGCTACAATGATTCGTTTGACATTGGCGGTCCTGATGTTTTGACCTATAAACAAATGATGCTGCTGTACTCTAAAATAAGAGGTCTCAGCCTTAGTATTTTAGACGTGCCGGTAATGAGCCCCAAGCTTTCGTCTTATTGGCTTTATTTTGTCACTTCAACCAGTTATAAACTTGCCCTCAATCTGGTTGACAGTATGCGTGTAGAAGTGATTACCTGCGATACGCGTTTACAGGAAATGCTCCATATAAAACCTATAAATTATACGGATGCTATCAAGCTCGCTTTTGAAAAAATTGAACAAAACCAAGTGGTCTCTAGCTGGAAAGATAGTTTAGTAAGTGGGCGGTTTAGAAAAGATCTTAATCATTACATCAAAGTTCCTGAATACGGCTGCCTTAAAGACCGCCAAAGTATAAAGCTGAAAAATCCAGAACAAGCGCTCGAGAACATTTGGTCAATTGGCGGTAAACGCGGCTGGTATTATGCTAACACCTTATGGAAAATTCGAGGTTTTATAGATAAATTATGGGGAGGTGTTGGTTTGCGTAGAGGCCGCACACACAGCAACGAACTTTACGAAGGGGATTCTCTTGATTTTTGGCGCGTGCTTCTCGCGGATAAAGAGGAACGCCGTCTCTTGCTTTTTGCCGAAATGCGCGTTCCCGGTGAGGCGTGGCTTGATTGGGAGATCGACGACGACAATATATTACATCAAACTGCTACCTTTAGACCTCGCGGACTTTGGGGCCGTCTTTATTGGTTCAGCATGCTGCCTTTTCACTATTTTATTTTCGGAGGAATGATTCGCAATATTGCGCGTTATGAACCTAAAGCTACAGCAATATCAAATTCATAACTACGCTAAGAGCAAACCTTTTAATTCTGATTCCGGCTGTGATTTTACTTGGTCTTGCCGGTCTTATTTTTTTATTTCCAGAAGAGAGTTATGCATTGATCGAAACGCTCTCAACCAGCATTCGAAGCTATTTTGGAAGGTTTTATCTTATTCTTGGTTTAGTATGTGTGCTTCTTCTTGCAGGACTTGCAGTATCTCCCTTAGGAAAATTTAAACTGGGAAGAACCAATGAAAAACCTGCATTTTCGCGATTGTCTTGGATCGCTATGCTTTACAGCGCCGGAATGGGTGCAGGCATTCTGCTCAGAGCTGTTCAAGAGCCCGTATTTATGCAGCAGAATCCGCCAATTATTACTAAAACTTCTGCTGAAATTCAGGCTTTAGAATTTACATTTTACCAATGGGGCTTTACCGCCTGGGCTTTTTATGCTGTTTTTGCTTTAGCCATTGGCACTGCTGTATTTAAATACGGTCGCCCGGCCTATACCAGCAGTACAGTTTTTACCCATTCAAAAACACGTGCTTCTAAAATTGGCATCAAGAGTATAGATCTGCTGGTAATTTTGACCACCGTCTTCGGACTCATCGCTGCTGTAGCATTAGGCGCACGACAAATTAAAGGCGGACTTGATTATTTAAACGGCGCTCTTTTAAGTGAAAATGTTTCGCTTGTAATCATAAGCGCAATTGGAGTTTTTGCACTGATCTCCGCTTTAAGCGGATTACAAAAAGGAATTAAAATGATATCCCGTACTAATATCTTTTTGTGTGTTACCCTTCTGTTTTTCGTCTTTCTACAAGGAAATATCTTATCGATACTAAATCAGTTTGTGAGCGCTTTATACCATTATTGTATTGATTTCATTCCGCTTAGTTTAGCTTACGGAAATTTTGATCCGGGAGAGGCCTTTCTCACTGATTGGACATATTATTATTGGGCGTTTTGGATCGCTTGGGCACCCTTTACGGGTATTTTTATCGCTAATATTTCCCGCGGAAGGACGCTAAGGGAAATTATAATCGGTGTGCTTTTGATCCCTTCATTGGGAAGTTTTTTCTGGTTTACCGTTTTTGGCCAATCGGCTTTTGAGCTTATCGAAGAATGGGGAAGCTATAACCGCGAGTTTGATAATGTATTCAATTCTCTATTTATCTTCCTCAGTAATTATCCGGCGCAATCCATCGTTAACGCATTAGTCATTCTTTTACTGCTAAGTTTTCTGGTCACCTCACTAGATTCGGCTATTCTTGTTCTTAGTCTGCACAACAGCCGGTCTGAAAACCCATCAAAACGCAGCCGAATTTTATGGGGACTACTTTTGACACTTACTACAATCGCTTTTACGATTCTGAGCTTCAATAAAGAAAACGTTGATGTTTTAAACACGATGCAAAAACTGCTCATCGTAACCTCCTTACCGCTCAGCTTCTTTATGGTTTGGATGCTATTCCGCTGGATAAAAAGTCTGCTGACTAAAGCTTAGGCAAGAAAATTTCGGCTAACATACACCGTGCGCTTCCGCCACCACACGTCTCAATAGTGGTTAAATCACTGCTTAGAATCTCACAATACTTTGTAATACTTGCAATTTGCGTGGCATCAAGGGCTTGATGCGCACTCGCACTCATGACTAAAAAGCGTTTACCCGCCGCATTTTTTACTTGCAGCATATTACCTGCAAATTGATGCATTTGCGCTTCGGTGATCGCAATAACCTCTTTCCCCGATTCTTTAAGCTGATTGATCACTTGTTTGCGCTCTTTTTTATCATCTATAGATTGTAGGCAAACCACAGCAAACTCTTCAGCAATACACATCATCACATTGGTGTGATAAATAGGAAGACGTTCATTACCCACCGTTTGATTTGCCGTAAATAGCACCGGTAAATATTCGAAATCCTCACAAAATTCTATAAACAAATCTTCATCAGCACGCGCCGAAAGCGCACAGTAGGCCTTCTCATTTACCCGATCTAAAATAATGCTACCGGTTCCTTCAAGAAAAAGTCCCTCTTCTTCTGCTTCTGTATAATCGATAACATTTTTAATCGCAAAACCAGAATCTTCCAATAACGTAAAAAATTCTTCGCGTCGTTCTCTACGCCTGTTTTCGGCATACATTGGGTATAACGCCACATCACCATTTTTATGAGTACTTACCCAGTTATTTGGAAAAATGGAGTCTGGCGTATTCAATTCCCTTTCATCCTGAAGTACCAGCACATGGATCCCGGCAGCTTTCAATTTTGTTACAAATGCATCAAATTCTTGTTGCGCCTGTGCATTGATGGCTTCGTTTTCCAACGCCAGATCTTCTTGAAAATAATTATTTACAGCAGTTTCTTCATTCTTTCTAAACGATGCAGGACGCACCATCAAAACGGTATCAGTAACTTGACTCATAGGGGTAATTTTTTTGCGGCCAAATGTAATAAGCTTAGCCCAAAATTCAATAGTTAAACTAATAAGAATTGCGTTTGCGAAAGCTTACTCGCGCACAAGTGGCAAGGTGCTGCACCTTAACAGGCCTTCTTGTTTTGAAATTTCGGCATACGGTACTTCTTCAACCGTGATCCCTTTACTTCGCAGCCAGGTATTCAAACGGGTAAAATTCTTTTCAGAAACAACCACATCGGGAGCGATTGAAAAAATATTTGAATTCATATGAAACATTTCTTCTGAGGAAATTTCAAAGACATTTTCTGCACCAAAAAAGTCAACTAACCACTGGTATTCCTCTTCTTCCAAAAATCCGTTTTTGTGTAGAATAGCGTACTTTTCTCCTACAGGCTGAAAACAGCAATCCAGGTGCAATGCGTTTTCATAAGGATTAGTATTGGATTTTCTTAGATTGAAAGAAACCACTTTTTTATCAGGAAACTGGTTCTGAAGCGCTTCTACAGCCAGCATGTTTGTGCGGGCAATAATATAATCTGCATAATCAGGACCGCGATAGACTCCAATGAAAATATAATCTCCGTGCGGCATAACATCGCCACCTTCTATGTGCGCCTCTTCTGGAAAGCGTATGATCTTATCCTCATCTATCTGAGTCAGCACGTGTTCAATCGCCTCAATCTCTTGCTCACGATCTGGAAGAATATTTGCTTTGATAAACGTGTCCTCTATTACAAAACCAATGTCTCTAGCAAAAATCTGGTTGTAATCATTTATGAGTTTTGGTCTAAAAACCTGAATTCCGTATTTATTAAAAACTTCTTCTAGCGCATTCATTTCTTCTACCATATCCTCCTCTTTAGGATAGGTGTTTTCTTTGATATGAAGCAGCGACTTAGGGTCATAAGCATCCTCAAGCTTTGGCACTCCGCCATTGCTTAATGCCGTACCCAAAATGACCGCCCTAAGGCGTGAAGTCTCGTCTATTACATTAAGTTTTATCATAGTCACAAATATAAAAACAAAAGCGGGTTTCTGATAGCTATCAAAAACCCGCTCTGAACTGATTTGTTGTTTTCTAACGCTCGTTCATAGGTTTGAATGGACGAAGTTTTTCACCTATATAAACCTGACGTGGTCTTCCAATAGGTTCTTTGCGTAAACGCATTTCTCTCCATTGCGCGATCCATCCCGGCACACGGCCCATTGCAAACATTACGGTAAACATTTCAACAGGAATTCCTAAAGCACGGTAGATAATACCTGAATAGAAATCTACGTTAGGATATAATTTTCTTTTTACAAAATAATCGTCTTCTAAAGCCTCTTTCTCTAAGCCTTTTGCGATAGCTAAAACTTCATCTTCAATACCCAATTGCTCCAGTACATCGTCTGCAGCTTTCTTAATGATCTTAGCTCTTGGATCAAAGTTTTTATAAACTCGGTGACCAAAGCCCATTAAACGGAACGGATCTTCTTTATCCTTTGCCTTAGCCATATATTTCTTAGTATCACCACCATCTGCTTTGATACCTTCTAACATCTCGATAACCGCTTGATTGGCTCCACCGTGAAGTGGTCCCCAAAGTGCAGAAATACCTGCGGAAATAGAAGCAAACAATCCTGCGTGAGATGATCCTACAATACGTACTGTTGAAGTTGAACAGTTTTGCTCGTGATCTGCGTGAAGGATTAAAAGCTTGTCTAATGCTTCAATAATCGTTGCATCTACCTTATACTCACTATTAGGTTTTGAGAACATCATTTTATGCAAGTTCTCAACATATGAAAGGCTGTCGTCTCCATAATCTAGCGGCTTGCTCATTTTAGTACGCATCGTCCACGCCACTAACACCGGAAACTTTCCTAAAAGCTTTACAATAGCGTTATACATATCTTCTTCAGAATCTACATTTACGGCATCTGGATTAAATGCTGTTAATGCCGAAGTTAGTGATGCTAAAACACCCATAGGATGAGCAGACTTTGGAAAACCATTTAAAATTTTCTTGACATCTTCATCAACATGATTCTCTTCTTTGATATCATTATGAAATTTAGTCAGCTGCTCTTCAGTAGGCAACTCTCCAAAAATCAAAAGATATACTACTTCTAAAAATGATGCTTTCTCGGCTAAATCTTCAATGGCGTAACCTCGGTATCTTAAAATTCCTTCTTCACCGTTAAGAAAGGTAATCGCACTTTCACAACTTCCGGTGTTTTTGAACCCGGGATCAATAGTTGTATAACCACCTGTTACTGCGCGCAAGCTGGCGATATCGATTGCACTTTCATTTTCAGTACCAGTTACTATAGGAAACTCATAGGACTTATCACCTATTGTCAGTTTAGCATTATCTGCCATTTCTTTAATATGTTTTAGCTGATTATCAAAATTTTCAAGAGCTGCTAAATTACGAAATACAAAGGGATTTCTAAAGAATTTGGCACTTTTGGAAGGTTAAAAAAATGAAAATAAAAAAGGGGTAAATACTATAAAAGTATACTACCCCTCACCCAACTTCAAAACTTAGATTTCTTTAGTTTGGTTAAAAAGAGCGAAACATACTTAGTTCAGAATCGCTCTTTCACCCAACTTCAAATTTTCTGACCTAGTAAACTAGATAATGTTAGGTGACATTAGTCTAATTTTGAAGGTTGGTTGTTCAATTTATTTGCGAGGTTAAATTAATAGTTTTTTTCTTACTAACATTTCAAATCGAAAAAAAATTACACACTTAATCGTTAAAACCAATCACTTAAGTTGTTGTTTACAAGTAATAAACCACTACTTCATTTTTTCGCTTTTTGGGATTTAGACGCATAAAAAAAGGGCACTCAAACGAGTACCCCTTTTTTAAATTAAAAATGCTTATTTTACTTTAAAGGCTTTTTCTTGAGGAAAATAAGCTACAGTACCTAATTCTTCTTCGATACGTAAAAGTTGATTGTATTTTGCCATACGATCACTTCTTGAAGCAGAACCGGTCTTTATTTGGCCGGTGTTAAGTGCCACAGCAAGATCTGCAATCGTATTATCTTCTGTCTCTCCTGATCTGTGAGACATTACTGAAGTATAACCTGCATTATGCGCCATATTTACAGCGGCAATAGTTTCAGTAAGTGTGCCTATCTGATTAACCTTGATCAAGATTGAATTTGCTATTCCGTTTTCAATTCCACGAGAAAGACGCTCTACATTGGTAACGAATAAATCATCACCCACTAGTTGTACTTTATCTCCGATTTTTTCGGTTAATGACTTCCAACCTTCCCAATCGTTCTCATCCATACCATCTTCAATAGAGATAATAGGATACTTCGAAGCAAGTTCTGCAAGATATTGCGCTTGTTCCTCGCTTGTTCTCACTACACCTTTATCACCTTCAAATTTGGTGTAATCGTATTTTCCGTCTACATAAAATTCAGCAGAAGCACAGTCTAGAGCGATCATAACTTCGTCTCCAAACTTATATCCTGCGTTTTCAACGGCTTTCTGAATACTTTCAATTGCATCTTCAGTACCATCAAGTGTAGGTGCAAAACCACCTTCATCTCCTACTGCAGTACTAAGACCACGATCGTGAAGTACTTTCTTTAGATTATGGAATATTTCGGTACCCATTTTCATCGCGTGGGTAAAATCTTTAGCCTTTACAGGCATAACCATAAACTCTTGAAAAGCAATAGGCGCATCACTATGAGAACCTCCGTTGATGATATTCATCATAGGCACCGGTAACGTGTTAGCACTTACTCCACCTACATAACGATAAAGTGGCATATTAAGTTCATTAGCTGCTGCTTTAGCTACAGCCAAAGAAACACCCAAAATTGCATTGGCACCAAGCTTTGATTTATTTGGAGTTCCGTCTAAATCGATCATCGTTTGATCAATTAGATTTTGTTCAAAAACAGATACTCCTAAAAGTTCTTGAGCTATTACTGCATTAACATTCTCAACAGCTTTTAAAACACCTTTACCCATATAATCTGAACCCCCATCGCGTAGTTCAACTGCCTCGTGCTCACCTGTAGAAGCTCCAGAAGGAACGGCCGCTCTACCAAGAACACCATTTTCAGTTAAAACATCTACTTCTACTGTGGGATTTCCACGAGAATCTAGAATTTGACGTGCGTGGATATTGATTATTATACTCATTGTTATCTAAATATTGATTAGTTAATATAGTTTGCGCAATATACGGAATACTGCCTTATTTAGCCGCTAGCTACGGCGGTTTTGCACGATTTTAAAGATTATTTAAAACTTGAGAGCATCTTAAGGATTTTGATAGAAAAACTGCAAGCCAAGTCATTTTACACCCTGCAAAACATAAAAAATCCCGGACTAGCCGGGATTATATTTATACTGAAACTTGAGACATTCTATCTACAAACTCATCAAAGAGGTAGGTGGCGTCGTTAGGCCCCGGGCCAGCCTCTGGGTGATACTGCACTGAAAAACAGTTTTTATTTTTCATTTTAAGACCCATAACCGTCTGATCGTTGAGATGCTTATGCGTAACCTCGATCTCAGGATTATTAATGGCTTCATCATAATTCACGGCAAATCCGTGGTTTTGAGAAGTTATTTCTCCTTTACCGCTTCCGTGATTTAAAACCGGGTGATTGATGCCGCGATGCCCGTGGTGCATTTTAAAAGTGCTGATTCCATTAGCCAAAGCAATTATTTGGTGCCCTAAACAAATACCAAATAGTGGCATATCATCATTAATGATCTTTTGAGCAGTTGCAATTACCTCTTTTAAAGGTTCTGGATCTCCAGGACCATTTGAAAGGAAAAACCCATCAGGATTCCAAGCTTTCATCTCTTCGTAAGAAGCATTATATGGGAAAACCTTGATATACATATCACGTTTAGCCATATTGCGCAAAATATTTTTCTTGATCCCTAAATCAATCGCCGCAACCTTGTATTTGGCATTTTCATCGCCAAAATAATAAGGCTCCTTAGTACTTACTTTAGAAGCTAGCTCTAGTCCGTGCATATTTGGCACTTCAGCAAGTTGCTTTTTGAGTTCGTCTACATTATCTACGTCTGTAGAAATGATCGCGTTCATCGCGCCGTTATCCCTAATGTACGAAACTAAAGCACGTGTGTCTACATCAGAAATAACAAACAAATTATTTCTATCAAGGAAAGATTGAAGTGATTCATCTACACGAATACGTGAATAATTGTAACTAAAGTTTCGGCAGACAAGCCCTGAAATCTTTACTGTTTCAGATTCGGTTTCCTCGTTATTTCCTCCGTAATTACCAATGTGTGCATTGGTAGTAACCATAATCTGACCGAAATAAGACGGATCTGTAAAAATTTCTTGATAGCCGGTCATCCCGGTGTTGAAACAAACTTCTCCAAAAGCAGTCCCTTCTTTATTACCTACAGATTTTCCGTAGAAGATAGTACCATCTGCTAGTAATAAAAGTGCTTTTCTATTGGTTTGATATTTCATTGATAATTTTTTTTCAAAATTAATTTATAGGTTTAAAACGTAAAAGAAGTCTTGTATTTATTTACAGACTATTTGCATAGTCCATCATCTTAATAACATCTTTCTCATCTCCATAAGACAAGTCATTTCGCTTTACATATTCAACGAGTTCCTTTTCTTTAGCTTTTTCCAAATTAAAAGATTTTAAAACTTTTGATTTACGCAGTGGCATTAATGTTATTTTATCGTCACGCTCGTAGTAGAAATTCTCCCTTCTGATATATTTATCTGTAGGTCTGTTTTTCATAGGATCTGGCGAACTAGGCACTAGCTTTACCGAATATGCTTTAAGCAGTCTCTCACTACCATTGTCAGCAAGAATCTCGTAAATCTGTCTACCTGTTTTAGTAAACTTGCTCTCGTATTTTCTACCTAAAACTTCAAAATAATCAATTTGATTAAACTGAAAAGTAAAGAGTGAATCTTGACCTATTTTAGTAACAAAAGCTTGTGTATTCAAGTTTAGATTGATGTTGTCAAGCATATAGAGCTGTCCATTAGTGGCATAAACGCGGGCACTGTGAATCCAGTCATCAAATAAATAAGGTGAGCCCTCAACCCGTGCAACAGGAGGTATACTTTGTATAGAACCGTAAGAATTACGAACTCCGTTAGATACAGATAATAATTGGTCTGGATTATTCACTAAACGCTCCTGATCTTGAGCAAACGACATTACTGTGAATAAAAAAACGGTGAGATTGATGAACTGTCTAAACATGATAATAAAGTTTAAAGATTTATAAATACAAAAAAAGGATAAGCCATAAGGCTTATCCTTTTTTAAAAATTTAAAACATTAATATGTTTTTACTCTTCCTCGTCATTAGCTTTTGTTTCTTTAACTGGAGCTTCTGTCTTAGCTGGAGCAGCTGATTTCTTACCTGCTCTACGAGTAGATTTTTTCTTGGTCTTACCAAGATTGTATAATTCGTTGTAATCAACTAATTCGATCATCGCCATATCAGCGTTATCACCTAGACGATTACCTAATTTAATGATTCGTGTATAACCACCTGGACGATCACCAACCTTTACAGCTACATCTCTAAAAAGTTCTGCAACTGCATCCTTTTGACGCAATTTACTCATAACAATACGACGATTGTGCGTAGTGTCTTCTTTAGATTTTGTCACTAAAGGCTCTACAAACTGCTTTAAAGCTTTTGCTTTAGCAACAGTAGTATTGATGCGTTTATGCTCAATTAATGAACATGCCATATTAGCTAACATAGATTTTCTATGTGCAGTCTGGCGTCCTAAATGATTATTCTTTTTTCCGTGTCTCATGACATTTAATTTAAGCTACCATCTTGCTCTACCCATTTTGAGGAGCAAAATATGGAGCGTTACTAATCTTTATCTAATTTGTATTTTGAAAGATCCATTCCAAAATTAAGGCCTTTTACATTTACAAGCTCTTCAAGCTCTGTAAGTGATTTTTTACCAAAATTACGGAATTTCATCAGATCATTCTTGTTATAAGAAACCAAGTCTCCTAACGTCTCAACTTCTGCAGCTTTTAGACAGTTTAAGGCACGTACAGAAAGATCCATATCTACCAATTTAGTCTTAAGTAACTGACGCATGTGAAGCGACTCTTCATCATAAGTTTCAGTCTGAGCAATTTCATCAGCCTCAAGGGTGATACGCTCATCAGAAAATAACATAAAATGATGAATCAAAGTTTTTGCTGCTTCAGTTAAAGCATCTTTAGGATGAATTGAACCATCAGTGATGATTTCAAAAACTAACTTTTCATAGTCGGTTTTCTGCTCTACACGATAGTTCTCAATGCTATACTTCACATTTTTAATAGGAGTATAGATTGAATCTGTAAAGATAGTCCCTACAGGTGCATTTTGTTTCTTATTCTCTTCGGCAGGAACATAACCACGACCTTTTTCTACCGTGATTTCCATATTGATATTAACTTTCTTCTCCATATTGGCGATAACCAAATCTGGATTAAGAATTTGAAAACCAGAAATAAATTTCTGGAAATCACCAGCAGTTAACTGCTCTTTATCAGAAACCGAAATAGTTACAGTCTCATTATCAATCTCATCAATTTGTCTCTTAAATCGTACTTGTTTAAGATTAAGAATGATTTCTGTAAAGTCTTCTACAACTCCTGCTATAGTTGAAAACTCATGATCTACTCCTTCAACACGTACTGAAGTAATTGCAAAACCTTCTAAAGAAGAAAGCAATACTCTACGTAGCGCGTTACCCACAGTTAAACCGTAACCTGGCTCTAAAGGTCTGAATTCAAACTTACCTTCAAAGTCAGTAGAGTCAATCATTATGACCTTATCGGGCTTCTGGAAATTTAGTAATGCCATATTATGTTTTCTAAGAGTTGTTATTTATTATTTAGAGTACAATTCGACAATGAACTGTTCGTTGATATTTTCTGGGATCTGAATACGTTCAGGAACAGAAACGAAAGTACCTTGTTTAGAATCATTATTCCAAGAGATCCACTCATAAACGTGGCTAGCATTTGCTAAAGAATCTTGAATTGCACTTAATGATTTTGATTTTTCACGTACAGCAACAACATCTCCTGCTTTTAATTGATAAGAAGGAATGTTTACTAAATCACCGTTTACAGTGATATGTCTGTGTGAAACTAATTGACGAGCTGCTCTTCTTGAAGGAGCGATACCCATTCTAAAAACAACATTATCTAAACGAGACTCACAAAGTTGTAATAAAACAACCCCGGTAATACCCGTTGCACTTGTTGCTTTTTCAAACATATTACGGAATTGATTTTCTAAAATCCCATAAGTATATTTTGCTTTTTGCTTCTCTTGAAGCTGGATCGCATATTCAGACTTCTTACCACGACGTCTGTTGTTACCATGTTGACCTGGAGGGTAGTTTCTTTTCTCAAAAGATTTGTCATCTCCAAAAATCGCTTCTCCAAACTTACGAGCGATTTTAGTCTTAGGACCGGTATATCTTGCCATTTTAAAAATAATTAGTGGGGTGATTAAGGAATTAAGGTCTAGTCCTTCGCAAAATCGTTACTCCCCGATTGATATAAAAAATTAATTAAACTCTTCTTCTTTTAGGAGGACGACATCCGTTGTGTGGTAGTGGAGTAACATCGATGATCTCAGTTACTTCGATACCACTGTTGTGGATAGATCTGATTGCAGATTCACGACCATTACCTGGTCCTTTCACATACACCTTTACTTTACGTAATCCTGCTTCGTGAGCAACTTTACTTGCATCCTCTGCAGCTAACTGAGCAGCGTAAGGAGTATTTTTCTTAGAACCTCTAAAGCCCATTTTACCGGCAGAAGACCAAGAAACAACATCACCTTTCTTATTAGTCAAAGAAATTAAGATATTGTTGAAAGACGCAGCGATATGCGCTTCTCCTACAGACTCAACAATTACTTTACGCTTTTTAGTGGTTTTTGCAGCCTTACCGCTTTTTCCTCCACCTTTAGTGTTTTGCTTTGCCATTATTACTTATTATTTAGTTGCTTTTTTCTTGTTAGCAACCGTTTTACGCTTACCTTTTCTAGTTCTAGAGTTGTTCTTTGTACGTTGACCTCTAAGTGGTAAACCAGAACGGTGTCTGATACCTCTATAGCAACCAATGTCCATAAGACGCTTAATACTCATAGAAACCTCACTTCTAAGTTCACCTTCTATCTTATAAGAACCTACAGCTTCACGAATACGACCAATTTGATCATCATCCCATTCGTTTACTTTTAAATTCTCATCAACATCTGCTTGAGCTAATATTTTCTGAGCTCTGCTTTTTCCGATTCCAAAGATGTAAGTCAAAGCGATTACACCTCTCTTTTGTTTTGGGATATCTACCCCTGCAATTCTAGCCATAATCCTTAACCTTGTCTTTGTTTGAACTTAGGGTTCTTTTTGTTAATTACGTATAATCTTCCTTTGCGACGTACAATCTTGCAGTCTGCACTTCTTTTCTTTACTGATGCTCTTACTTTCATCTTACTAGTATCTATAAGTTATACGAGCCTTTGTTAAATCGTAAGGGCTCATTTCAAGTTTTACTTTGTCCCCAGGTAGTAATTTTATGTAATGCATGCGCATCTTACCTGAGATATGCGCTGTTACGATGTGACCATTTTCTAGCTCAACGCGAAACATTGCGTTAGACAATGCCTCAATAATTGAACCGTCTTGCTCTATTGCTTGCTGTTTTGCCATTATGCTACTGCTTTTCTATTCTTACCTGTTTTCATCAAGCCATCGTAATGTCTGTTTAACAAGTATGAATTTACCTGTTGCATCGTATCGATAGCTACACCCACTAGAATAAGCAATGATGTTCCTCCGTAGAACAAAGCCCATCCTTGTTGCATTCCAAGTACACTTACTGCTATAGCAGGAAATATTGCTATAAGCGCTAAAAATATAGAACCTGGAAGCGTAATCTGCGACATGATTCGATCTAAATACTCCGAAGTTTCTGTACCTGGACGAATACCTGCTATAAAACCACCGCTTCTCTTAAGATCATCAGCCATTTTATTGGTAGGTACTGTAATCGCAGTATAGAAATACGTAAAGATGATAATCAATAAACCGAATACAAGGTTGTACCAAAATCCAAATATATTGGTAAACTGAGAAGCAATAGACTGTGCTGTTGGCGACTCAGAAAGACCAATAACTGCACCAGGAATAAACATAATAGCCTGAGCGAAAATGATAGGCATAACCCCTGAAGCATTAAGCTTTAACGGTATATACTGTCTACTTCCAAATACATTACGCTCATAACTACCGCTAGCAGTTCTTCTTGCATACTGCACTGGAATCTGACGTACAGCCATTACCAATAGTACAGATAGTAAAATGATAACAAACCAGATCACTAATTCAATAAGAATCATGATAAGTCCACCATTTGATTCAGAAACTCTAGAAACCCACTCCTGTAAAAATGATTGAGGTAGTCTAGCTATAATCCCAACCATAATTAAAAGCGAGATCCCATTACCAATACCTTTATCAGTAATTTTTTCTCCTAACCACATCGCAAAAATACAACCGGTAGTTAAAATGATTACTGAAGAAATGATAAACGTCACATTACTACCCATAACGAAGGCTTCCGGTGGAAGCAAGTTAAATAGATTGGTAATGTAACCAGGCCCCTGAATAAGTGTGATCGCAATAGTCAACCAACGAGTAATTTGGTTGATTTTACGACGTCCACTCTCTCCTTCCTTTTGCAGTTTTTGTAAATAAGGCACCGCAATACCCATTAACTGCACCACAATAGATGCAGAGATGTAGGGCATGATACCAAGAGCAAATACAGAGGCATTCGAAAATGCCCCACCTGTAAATGCGTTTAACAACCCAAGAAGCCCACCGTCTGTTTGAGCGGCAAGATTTGCTAATTGAGATGCGTCAATACCCGGAAGAACAATCTGAGCCCCAAAACGGTATACTAAAAGTAAACCTAGGGTTAAAAGAATGCGATTCTTTAACTCTTCAATCTTCCAGATATTTTTAATCGTTTCTATAGCCTTCATGCTGATTTATGTTATAAAGTTACTGCTTCTCCGCCTGCTGCTTCTATAGCTTTCTGTGCTGAGGCTGTAAATTTATGAACTGTAATCTTCAATTTAGCTTTTAACTCACCGCGTCCTAAAATCTTAACAAGATCATTTTTCCCAGCCAGTCTGTTTTCTACTAAAACATCAATGGTAACTTCATCCTTGATTCTTCCAGCATCAACATATTCTTGTAGCGTGTCAAGATTTACACCAGTAAATTCTTTACGGTTAATATTTGTAAATCCAAATTTAGGCACACGTCTTTGAAGTGGCATTTGCCCTCCTTCAAAACCTACTTTTTTAGAATATCCTGATCTTGACTTCGCACCTTTGTGCCCACGGCCTGCAGTTCCACCATTTCCTGTAGCTTCACCACGACCTCGCCTACTGTCGTTCTTTTTTACCGAGCCAGCTGCCGGTTTTAGATTGTTTAAACCCATCTCAATTTATATTTAAGCTTCTTCTACAGAAACTAAATGACTTACTTTGTTAATCATCCCCAAGATGTTAGGAGTATTCTCGTGCTCCACTACTTGGCCCATTTTCTTAAGACCTAACGCCTCTAATGTTCTCTTCTGGTTCTGAGTACGATTGATCGCGCTCTTTACCTTAGTTACTTTAATCTTTGCCATTGTCTTAAAAATTATCCTTTAAAAACTTTTTCAAGAGAAATTCCTCGCTGCTTTGCAACAGTCTCAGCACTTCTTAATTGTAAAAGTGCGTCAAAGGTAGCTTTTACTACGTTATGAGGGTTAGAAGATCCTTGATTTTTTGAAAGTACATCGTGAACCCCTACAGATTCTAGTACAGAACGAATTGCACCACCAGCAATTACCCCGGTACCAGGAGCAGCCGGCATAAGTAGAACGCGTGCTCCACCATATTTACCTTTTTGCTCGTGAGGAATAGTACTTTTATTTAATGGTATACGTACAAGGTTTTTCTTTGCGTCTTCTACTGCTTTTGCAATTGCACTAGCAACATCCTTAGACTTACCAAGACCTTGACCTACTACACCGTTCTCATCTCCAACAACCACAATAGCAGAAAAACCAAAAGCTCTACCACCCTTTGTTACCTTGGTAACACGTTGAACACCAACCAAACGATCTTTAAGATCTAAACCGCTTGGTTTTACTAACTCGACGTTTTTATAATTTTGATACATAACTTCTTAGAATTTTAATCCGCCTTCTCGGGCTCCTTCTGCTAATTGTTTTACTCTACCGTGGTATAAATAACCACCTCTATCAAAAGCTACCGCTTCGATTCCAGCTTCTTTAGCTTTCTCTGCGATTGCCATACCTACCTTCTTAGCAACTTCAGCTTTGCTTCCTTCTGCAGAGAAATCCTTATCTCTTGAAGAAGCTGCACTTAAGGTTTTACCGGTAGTATCATCTATTATCTGCGCGTAAATCTCTTTATTACTTCTATATACAGATAGTCTTGGACGCTCTGTAGTACCCACAAGTGCCTTACGAATTCTACGACGTATTTTATTTCTTCTAGTATACTTTGAAAATGCCATATCTCTATATATTATGCAGATTTACCTGCTTTTCTTCTAATTTGCTCTCCTACAAACTTGATACCTTTTCCTTTGTAAGGTTCAGGCTTACGGAAACTTCTAATTTTAGCAGCTACTTGACCTACTAATTGTTTATCGTGAGAAGTTAATTTAACGATAGGGTTCTTACCTTTTTCGGTAATAGTCTCTACCTTAACTTCAGGAGCGATATCCATAACGATGTTATGTGAAAAACCAAGCGCCATATCTAATTTTTGACCTTGATTTGCTGCTCTGTAACCTACACCTACTAATTCTAATGATTTAGTATACCCTTCAGATACACCAGCAATCATATTAGCGATAAGCGCACGATATAGACCGTGTTTAGCTTTAAATTCAGCCTTTTCAGAAGAACGCTCTAAAACTACAACACCCTCTTCTACTTTAATATCTATGTTAGAATACTCTTGCTTTAGCTCTCCTAACTTTCCTTTTACCGTAATAACACCTTCTGCCACTTCAACAGTAACTCCTGAAGGTATTGTAACTGGACTTTTTCCTATTCTTGACATTGCTCTGTTTCTTTTAACTGATTAATATACGTAGCAAAGTACTTCACCTCCAACATTCTCACTCTGAGCCTGCTTTCCTGTCATTACTCCCTTTGAAGTAGAAACGATAGAGATACCTAAACCATTTAAAATACGTGGCACATCTTTAGAAGATGCGTACTTACGTAGACCTGGTTTACTGATTCTCTGAATATCTTTAATAACTGACTCTTTAGTCTCCTTGTCATATTTCAAGGCGATCTTGATAGATCCTTGAGCCGTTTTATCTTCAAATTTGTAACTTAAGATATAACCTTGATCAAATAAGATCTTGGTTATTTCTTTCTTTAAGTTTGAAGCAGGTATTTCCACAACTCTGTGGTTTGCTGCTGCTGCGTTTCTAATCCTTGTTAGAAAGTCTGCAATAGTATCTGTATACATTTATATTAAATTGCGGTCTTGGTTTTCATCAACAACCATTGTTAACGAACCTAAAACCAGTTTATTCCTAATTTACCAGCTTGCCTTTTTCACACCTGGTATAAGACCCTGATTAGCCATCTCACGGAATGTAACACGTGAAATACCAAAAGTTCTCATATATCCTTTAGGACGCCCTGTTAATTTACAACGGTTATGTTGACGTACAGGAGATGCATTCTTAGGCAGCTTTTGTAATGCCTCATAATCACCAGCCTCTTTTAAGGCTTTTCTTTTTTCAGCATATTTGGCTGCAAGTTTCTCGCGTTTTCTCTCACGAGCTTTCATTGATTCTTTTGCCATAATTACTTCTTTTTAAAGGGTAGCCCCAATTGAGTTAATAATGATTTTGCTTCTTTATCTGTTTCCGCAGAAGTTTCAAAGGTAATATTCATTCCTTCAATTTTACGTACTTTATCAATATCAATTTCAGGAAAAATAATTTGCTCCTCAATACCAAGGTTATAGTTCCCGCGACCGTCAAAACCAGTTGCGTTGATACCGTTAAAATCTCTAACTCGTGGTAATGCTGAAGTGATCAAACGATCTAAAAATTCATACATACGCTCTCCACGAAGGGTAACTTTAGCACCAATAGGCATACCCTTTCTAAGTTTAAAGGCTGCAACGTCTTTTTTAGACATTGTAGCTACAGCACGTTGACCAGAAATAGTAGATAATTCTTCTACAGAATAATCAATTAATTTCTTATCAGCTACAGCAGCACCAACCCCTCTAGAGATTACAATCTTTCTTAATTTAGGTACCTGCATAACATTTTGATACCCAAATTCTTCAGTAAGAGCAGCTATCACACGCTCTTTATATTCTGTCTTTAGTCTTGAAATGTAAGCCATAACTAAATTACTTCATTTGATTTTTTAGAAAAACGCACTTTCTTGTCACCTTCAATTCGGTATCCTACTTTAGTAGCATCACCGTTACCATCAATTAATGATAAATTTGAGATGTGAATAGGCGCCTCTTTCTTAGCAATACCACCTTGAGGATTAGAAGCACTTGGCTTCTCGTGCTTAGACACTAGGTTAATTCCCTCAACGATTGCTTTATTCTTATCTTTAATAACACGTTGCACCTTACCCTCTTGACCTTTATGATCTCCAGCAGTTACACGTACATTATCTCCAACTTTTATCTTAAGCTTTGTCATCTTAATACTGTATTAAAGCACCTCTGGCGCTAATGATACAATCTTCATGAATTGTTTCTCACGAAGCTCTCTCGCTACAGGGCCAAATACACGAGTACCGCGCATCTCTCCTTGAGCATTTAAAAGTACACAAGCGTTATCATCAAAACGGATATAAGATCCATCTGGACGACGCACTTCTTTACGTGTACGCACTACTACTGCAGTAGAAACGGCTCCTTTTTTAACCTGACCGTTAGGTGTTGCATCTTTTACAGAAACAACAATCTTATCACCTACTGAAGCATATCTTCTTTTTGTACCTCCTAACACACGAATGGTCAAAACTTCTTTTGCACCAGTGTTGTCAGCAACTCTTAATCTTGATTCTTGTTGTAACATAATTACTTAGCTCTTTCAATGATTTCTACAAGTCTCCAACTTTTAGATTTACTTAAAGGTCGTGTTTCCATAATCTTTACAGTATCTCCAATATTGCAGTCATTTTGCTCGTCGTGCGCTACGTATTTTTTCGTTTTCAAAACGAATTTTCCATACATAGGGTGCTTTACTTTCTTAACCTCAGAAACCACAATAGATTTCTGCATTTTATTACTTGTAACGACACCTATACGTTCTTTTCTTAAATTTCTTTTTTCCATCTTAAGCAGCATTATTGTAATTCTCGTTTTGTAAGCTCAGTAGCAATACGCGCTACAGATCTTCTTAGACCTCTAAGCTGAATGGGATTTTCCAAAGGAGAAATAGCGTGAGCCATTTTTAAGTCAGAATAAGCTCTTTTAGCTTTTACTAACTCTTCCTGTAATTCTGCTACAGATAGTTCTTTTACTTCTGATTGTTTCATTTTTCTAGAATTTAGTCAGCTTGATAATCCCTAGCCACTACATATTTTGTTCTCACTGGAAGCTTTTGCGCTGCCAAACGTAACGCCTCACGCGCTACAGGCTCAGCAACTCCTCCGATTTCAAAAAGCATTCTGCCAGGTTTAACGACAGCTGCCCAGTATTCAACAGCACCTTTACCTTTACCCATACGTACTTCAAGAGGCTTTTTTGTGATAGGCTTATCTGGAAAAATTCTGATCCATAAAGAACCTTCACGCTTCATAAAACGTGTGGCAGCAATACGTGCAGCTTCTATTTGTCTAGACGTAAGAAAGTTTGAGTCTAATGATTTGATACCAAAAGTACCATTTGAAAGCTGATGCCCTCTTCCGGCATTACCCTTCATGCGACCCTTCTGTTGCTTACGGAATTTTGTCTTTTTAGGCTGTAACATCTTGTTTTACTTTAAAAAATTACTTTCTACGACGTGATTTTGGAGCACCAGATCCACGACCGCCCTTTCCTTGCTTCTTAGCAAGACCTACTAGAGGAGACAATTCTCTCTTCCCATAAACCTCACCTTTCATGATCCAAACTTTGATACCCAATCTACCGTAAGTAGTATGAGCTTCTACCAAAGCGTAATCAATATCAGCTCTGAATGTTGATAAAGGAATACGACCTTCTTTGTAAGCTTCTGAACGTGCCATTTCAGCACCATTCAAACGACCTGAAATCTGTATCTTAATACCCTCTGCGTTCATACGCATTGCAGCCGCGATAGCCATTTTAGTAGCACGACGGTAAGAGATACGGTTTTCAATTTGACGGGCTACTGAGGAAGCAACCAAAAATGCGTCAAGCTCAGGACGTTTAATCTCAAAAATATTGATCTGAACTTCCTTGTTAGTAATTTGTTTAAGTTCTTCTTTCAACTTGTCTACCTCTTGACCACCTTTACCGATAATAATACCAGGTCTAGCAGTAGTGATAGTAACGGTTACAAGCTTAAGCGTACGCTCAATAATTACTCTAGACACACTAGCTTTTGATAAACGAGCGTGAATATACTTTCTAATCTTATCGTCTTCGGCAAGTTTATCACCGTAGTCGTTACCACCATACCAGTTAGATTCCCATCCTCTGATAATACCTAGGCGATTCCCGATTGGATTTGTCTTCTGTCCCATTTATTACTTGCTTTGTGTGTTATCTTTAGCACCAAGCACAACTGTAACGTGATTGCTGCGTTTTCTTATTCTGTGTGCGCGACCTTGTGGTGCAGGACGAAGTCTTTTTAACATACTTCCTCCATCAACACGAATCTCTTTAATAAATAAGTCTGCATCTTCAATACTAGCATCTTCGTTTTTCTCTTGCCAGTTTGAAATGGCAGAAAGAACCAACTTTTCTACACGACGAGAAGCTTCTTTATTACTAAATTTTAATATTTGAAGCGCTTTCTCTACTTTCTGACCACGCACAAGATCTGCAACTAAGCGCATCTTACGAGGTGAAGTAGGGCAGTTGTTCAGTTTTGCAAAGGCTAAACTTTTTTTAGCCTCTTTTATCTGCTCTGCTCTTTCCTTTTTACGAACTCCCATAGCTTCAATTATTTTTTACCTTTATTTTTTGACCCAACGTGACCTCTAAAAGATCGTGTAGGTGAAAATTCTCCTAATTTATGACCCACCATGTTCTCAGTTACATAAACAGGAACAAACTGGCGACCGTTATGAACAGCTATTGTTTGACCAACAAAATCTGGAGTAATCATTGAGGCTCTTGACCAAGTTTTGATTACCGTCTTTTTGTTAGACTCTACATTAGCAGCAACTTTTTGCTCTAATTTATAGTGAACGTAAGGTCCTTTTTTTAATGAACGTGCCATATCTTATTATTTCTTTCTACGTTCTACAATATATTTATTACTCGCTTTCGTCTTAGTACGGGTTCTATAACCTTTAGCAGGCACACCGTTTCTATTACGTGGGTGACCTCCAGAAGCACGACCTTCACCACCACCCATTGGGTGATCAACAGGGTTCATTACTACTGGTCTTGTACGTGGACGTCTACCTAACCAGCGTTTTCTACCAGCCTTACCAGAAACGATAAGCTGATGATCACTGTTAGAAACCGCTCCTATTGTAGCCATACAATTCACCAGAATCAATCTAGTTTCACCTGATGGTAATTTTACAGTTGCAAATTTACCATCACGAGCCATAAGCTGCGCAAAAGCACCAGCACTACGAGCCATAATAGCTCCTTGCCCTGGACGTAACTCAATACAAGAAATAATAGTACCTAATGGAATATCAGACAAAGGCATCGCGTTTCCTATTTCAGGAGCAACACCAGAACCAGAAACTACATTCTGATCCACCTGTAAACCATTTGGCGCAATAATGTAACACTTCTCTCCGTCTTGATAATTTAAAAGCGCAATAAAAGCAGTACGATTAGGATCATACTCGATGCTCGCAACTGTAGCAGGAACACCCTCTTTATTTCTTTTAAAATCAATAACGCGATAACGCTTCTTATGACCACCACCCTTGTAGCGCATGGTCATTTTACCTTGACTGTTTCTCCCTCCAGACTTTTTAATCGGAGCCAAAAGGCTTTTTTCCGGCTTATCAGTAGTGATGGCGTCAAACCCATTTACTACTCTAAATCGCTGTCCTGGAGTGATCGGTTTTAATTTTCTTACTGACATTTTTTAGTCTTAAATGTTACTATAAAAATCAATCACATCACCTTCCGCCACCTGTACAATTGCTTTTTTAAAGCCTTTTGTTTTACCAGTGATCATACCAGATTTTGTAAACTTGGTATTACGATCTGGGCGAACGTTCATTGTTCTAACTTTAATTACCGAAACACCATAAGTTGCCTCTACAGCATTTTTAATTTCGATCTTATTCGAACCGGGATTTACTTCAAATGTATAACGGCTATTTAGCTCACTATCCATTGTAGCTTTTTCGGTAATCACGGGTTTTATTAAAATACTCATGTTGTTACTTACTTAAAGTTTGCTCAATTTCTTCTAGAGATCCTTCTAAAAACACTACATTATTTGCATTCATAATTTTGTAAGTGCTTAATTCTGAACTCGTTATAACCTCAGAGGTCTTTAAATTGCGTGACGACAAATATACATTATTATTTGAAGCCCCCAACACAAACAAAGACTTTTTATTATCTAAGCCTAAAGCCTTTACAACGTCAACGAAATTTTTGGTTTTTGGAGTTTCAAAATTGAAATCCTCAATTACCGTAATCGCCTTGTCATTTGCTTTAAGAGTTAGCGCAGAACGTCTTGCTAATCGCTTAAGACCTTTATTCAGTTTAAATGAATAATTACGTGGTCTAGGACCAAACATTCTACCCCCACCTTTGAATACACCAGACTTGATACTACCAGCACGAGCGGTACCCGTACCTTTTTGTTTTTTAATCTTACGTGTACTACCTGCAATCTCAGCACGCTCTTTAGATTTGTGCGTACCCTGTCTTTTATTAGCAAGGTGCTGCTTTACATCTAAATAGATAGCGTGATCGTTAGGCTCTATAGCAAAAACAGAATCAGAAAGGTTTGCCTCTCTACCTGTTTCTTTTCCTTTAATATCAACTACTGCTACTTTCATTATCTTTCAATAATTACATAAGAGTTTTTGTGACCAGGTACACAACCTTTAACCACAAGTAGATTCTTTTCAGCAACTACTTTCAATACTCTTAAATTTTGAACTTTTACTCGCTCATTCCCCATTTGACCAGCCATACGCATACCTTTAAATACACGAGCTGGATAAGACGCCGCACCAATAGAACCTGGAGCTCTTAATCGGTTATGCTGTCCGTGGGTAGACTGCCCTACACCACCAAATCCGTGACGCTTAACAACACCTTGAAAACCTTTACCTTTAGAAGTACCAGCTACATCAACGAACTGACCTTCTTTAAAGACTTCAACAGTTACTGCATCACCTAATTTGTACTCTCCTTCAAAATCTTGGAACTCGACAACTTTACGCTTTGCAACTGTACCTGCTTTCTTGGCGTGGCCTTGAGCAGCTTTATTTGCAGTCTTTGCGTCATCGAAACCTAATTGAAGAGCACTATACCCGTCAACCTCTTCGGTTCTGACTTGGGTAACAACGCAGGGACCTGCTTCGATAACGGTACAAGGAATATTCTTCCCATTCTCATCAAAGATGCTGGTCATACCTACTTTTTTTCCAATTAACCCAGACATATTAATTATTATTGATTATTACTATTTTACTTATTTAAACTTCGATCTTCATCGAAATAAAACAGGGTCAAAATACCTCCGACCCTGAATGTATTTTTATCCGTTTTTCCCTCGCTCGCAGCTCAGGACATGTTATTCCGCTATACGGAATGGTAATTATACCTTGATCTCTACTTCAACCCCACTTGGCAATTCAAGCTTCATTAACGCATCGATGGTTTTTGAAGATGAACTGTAGATATCAAGTAAACGCTTGTAAGAGCTAAGCTCAAACTGCTCACGAGATTTCTTGTTTACGTGTGGAGAACGCAATACAGTAAAGATTTTTTTGTGAGTAGGAAGTGGGATTGGCCCAGTTACTACAGCACCGGTACTTTTTACCGTTTTTACGATTTTCTCAGCAGACTTATCTACTAAGTTATGATCGTAAGATTTAAGTTTTATTCTGATTTTCTGACTCATGTCTTAGTAAATTAAGCGTTAGCAGTTCCTTTTGCTGCAGCAATAACTTCTTCAGATACGTTAGAAGGAGTTTCTGCATAGTGTGAAAATTCCATTGTAGAAGTTGCACGACCAGAAGAAAGCGTACGTAAAGTAGTTACATAACCAAACATCTCAGAAAGCGGTACGATTGCTTTCACAACTTTCGCTCCAGCACGGTCACCCATACTACTCATTTGTCCTCGACGACGGTTAAGGTCACCTACAATATCACCCATATTTTCTTCAGGAGTGATAACCTCTACTTTCATCATTGGCTCAAGAACCACAGCTCCAGCGGCTTTAGCAGCTGCTTTAAATCCTAGTTTTGCAGCAAGTTCAAAAGATAATGCATCAGAATCCACAGGGTGGAAAGAACCATCCTTAAGTGTAACTTTCATAGCATCAACTTCAAACCCAGCTAATGGACCATTGATCATTGCAGTCTTAAATCCTTTTTCAACAGCAGGAATATATTCTTTAGGAACGTTACCACCTTTTACTTCGTTAACGAACTCCAAACCAACTTTACCTTCTTCAGCAGGCTCTAAAGTAAATACGATATCTGCGAATTTACCACGACCACCCGACTGCTTCTTGTAAACCTCTCTGTGATCTGCAACACGAGTGATAGCCTCTTTATATTCAACCTGTGGTTGACCTTGGCTAACCTCTACCTTAAACTCACGCTTAAGACGATCTACAATAATATCTAAGTGAAGCTCACCCATACCAGAAATAATAGTCTGACCTGAAGCCTCATCTGTACGCACTTGGAATGTTGGATCTTCTTCTGCCAACTTAGCCAAAGCCATACCTAATTTATCAACATCAGCCTTAGTTTTAGGCTCAACAGCGATACCAATTACCGGATCAGGAAACTCCATACTCTCAAGTACGATTGGGTGTTTCTCATCTGATAATGTATCACCAGTCTTAATATCTTTAAATCCTACAGCCGCACCAATATCACCAGCCTCGATAAAATCAATAGCATTTTGCTTATTAGAGTGCATTTGATAGATACGCGAGATACGTTCTTTGTTACCTGAACGATTGTTCAATACATAAGAACCTGCATCTAGACGACCTGAATAGGTACGGAAGAACGCTAAACGACCAACAAATGGGTCTGTAGCAATTTTAAACGCTAATGCTGCGAAAGGTGCAGTTACATCAGGCTTACGTAATTCTTCTTTCTCAGTATCTGGATTAATACCTTTAATACCTTCCTTATCTACAGGAGAAGGCAAGTAACGACATACAGCATCTAATAAGAACTGAACACCTTTATTTTTAAAAGCAGAACCACAGATCATAGGAATGATAGACATATCCATTACAGCAGCACGAAGTGCAGCGTGCACCTCATCTTCAGTAATAGAATCTTCATCTTCCATAAATTTCTCAAGCAAGTTCTCATCGTAAGCAGCAACCTCTTCGATCAACATACCACGATACATTTTTGCTTCTTCTTTCAACTCCTCTGGAATCTCAACAACATCGAAAGTTGAACCTTGAGTTTCATCGTGCCATACAACCGCACGGTTTTTCACAAGATCGATAATCCCTCTAAAGTCTGCTTCTTCACCAATAGGAAGAACGATAGGCACTGCATTAGAACCTAGCATCTCCTTAACCTGCTTACAAACCTCCAAGAAGTTTGAACCTTGACGGTCCATTTTGTTCACAAAGCCCATACGTGGCACTTTGTAGTTATCAGCAAGCCTCCAGTTAGTTTCAGACTGAGGCTCAACACCATCAACTGCACTAAACAAGAACACAAGACCATCAAGAACACGCAATGAACGGTTTACCTCAACAGTAAAGTCAACGTGTCCCGGAGTATCAATTATATTGAAGTTATAATCTTTTGTATCAGGAAGTGGCTGAGCATTTTCCATAGGAAACTTCCAAGTACAAGTAGTAGCAGCAGAAGTAATAGTAATACCACGCTCTTGCTCTTGCTCCATCCAGTCCATAGTAGCCGCACCATCGTGCACCTCACCTATTTTATGGCTCACACCAGTATAATAAAGTATACGCTCAGTAGTTGTAGTTTTACCCGCATCAATGTGAGCCGCAATACCTATATTTCTTGTAAATTTTAAATCTCTTTGTGCCATTTTTATTAGAATCTAAAGTGAGAGAATGCTTTATTTGCTTCTGCCATCTTATGAGTATCTGTACGTTTTTTAACAGCAGCACCTTCTTCTTTAGCAGCAGCTAAAATTTCCGCAGCTAACTTAGAAGCCATTGATTTTTCATTACGCTTTCTAGCGAAACTAATCAACCATTTCATCGCAGTAGAAATCTTGCGATCTGGTCTGATCTGCATAGGGATCTGAAAGGTTGCACCACCTACTCTACGGCTACGCACTTCAACGTGAGGCATAACATTAGACAATGCATCTTTCCAAACTTCTAAAGCAGTTTTTTCTTCGTTGTTTTTCTTCTCTTCTACGATATCCATTGCATCGTAAAAGATTTTAAAGGCTACCGACTTCTTACCGTCCCACATCATCATGTTAACGAAACGCGTAACCAGCTGATCGTTAAAACGAGGATCTGGTAAAAGTGGTCTTTTTTTGGCCTGTCTTTTTCTCATTTCTTCTCTTTAAAAGTTTTTAATTACTTCTTAGGGCGTTTTGCTCCATACTTAGAACGACGCTGTAGTCTTCCTTGAACACCTGCTGTATCCAAAGCTCCACGTACAATGTGATATCTAACACCTGGCAAATCTTTTACCCTTCCACCTCTAACCAATACTATCGAGTGCTCTTGTAAATTGTGTCCTTCACCACCAATGTATGCGTTCACCTCTTTACCGTTAGTTAATCTAACACGCGCTACTTTACGCATCGCTGAGTTAGGTTTCTTAGGCGTAGTGGTGTACACACGGGTACAAACCCCGCGGCGTTGTGGGCACGAATCCAAAGCAGCCGATTTACTCTTCTTGGTTATTTTGGCTCTTCCTTTTCGTACTAATTGTGAAATTGTTGGCATAATTTCCTTTTACCTAAATTATAGTTATTATAATAGCCCTTTTCTAAGGGTGTGCAAAGCTACAAAATAAATTAAGTATTTCAACACTTAAATCATTAATTTTCAAAGGTATTTTTCAGATATTGAAAAACCACACACCAAACCCTACTAATAAATCGCAATCTTGAAGCTGAATCTCTTTATCTTTTACGCCACCCTATTGATAGGAAGCTCTTTATTCGGCCAAAAAATACATTTACAAATTGCTGGTTCGGAAAAAACAGAAAAAGACTTACTGAAGACTTTTGGCTTGAAAACAGAATTTGACTCCTTCTCAGAAGCACAAGAGTCACTCAACAGACTAAAAGACTCCCTCCACAAAGAAGGCTACTTTCAACACATAGTTTCATTAACAAAAAACAACCAACTCATTAAAGTAACGCCCGGAAACAGATCAGATTCGATCACATTATATATAAAAGACAAAAACCTTCAACTAGACTTCACTAAAAAAAAATCACTTGCCACAACTGAACTCCCCGAATTCCTTAAAAACATTACCAAAAAGGAAAGCGACGCAGGATACCCATTATCCACCACCAGTTTAATAAACATACGCTTAAACGACAATGAACTCACAGCAGAACTTCATCTTGAGAGAAAAAGACAACGTAAAGTTTCTAACATCTTAATAAAAGGATACCCCAAGTTTCCAAAGTCATTCCTAAAACACTACGCCAGATTAGACACTACAAAAACATTCAACAGATCTGAAATTCAAAAAAAAACAGACAATCTTAACAACCTCCTTTTTATCACCCAAACAAAACCTCCCGAAATCCTTTTCACTAAAGATAGCACCAACCTATATCTATATATAGAGAAGAATAACATCAATCAATTTGAAGGTTTTATAGGCTTTGCCTCAGATGAAGAAATTAATAAATTGAGAATAGACGGAGTCATAGATCTTCAATTAACAAACAACTTTAATTACGGAGAATCCCTTAACTTCTATTACAAGAGCAACGGCGAAAACCAACAAACCCTAGAGCTTTCTGCCAGACTTCCCTACCTTTTTAAATCCCCAATTAGCCTAAGCGCCAACTTTAATCTTTTTAGACAAGACAGCTTATTCTCTAACACCTCACAATCCCTTTCAGCCGAATTTCAAGCCGCACAAAACCTTAGCATCAACACCACATACAATCACACCAGCTCCAATGTCACCACTTCGACACCAGACAGCAATCCGTTTACCAAAAACAGCCTAAGCCTAGGGTTGACTTATACAAACAGAAAGAACTATATACTTCTCCCTCAAATCACTCAGTTCAAAATTGACATAGGAGGCGCACGAAGAATAGACCAAAATACTAATAGTCAATCTTTCACAACAATTGAAGCATTAAAAACCTTTACAATCTCCTCTAAACAGCAACTCTACCTAGAAAGCAATACCAGTATTCTCAACTCTGAAGATTATTATGAAAACGAGCTGTTTCGGTTCGGCGGCATAAAAACACTCCGCGGCTTTAAAGAAAACAGCATTTTCTCCAGCATCTACTCCACCCTACTAACAGAGTTTAGACAAGTCCTCACAAATGAATTGACCATTAATAGCATTTTTGATCTAGCCTATAGCAAGAATCATATCAACAATTCAGAAAGCTACCTCTACTCTATCGGCCTTGGCGCTTCAATAGTCACACAAAGCGGCACTTTGAAACTGAACTTCGCTAACGGAACCACCCTAGGTAACACACCAAAATTCAGCAACACAATCCTACATTTAACCTTGTTAACACAATTCTAAAACAACCACAATTACATTTTTTAGTAAGATATAGTCTTGCTGACATTTTAACCTATTTAACAGTTTTAATTAGTTAAAAACACTCAATAATGAAGTATTCTTATTTAATAATCCAAATTTTATAGAATTAGCATAATTAACATATGATGCTATTTAATTTAACAAAAAATTAAATTTTATGATTTAAAATGTTGTGTCGATGCTTTTTTTTAATCATTTTTAACATCGGCTAATTCAAATAAATATTAAACATGAAAAAACGATTACAAGGATTTCTAATGCTATTTCTAGCATTAGTTGTGCAAGTTTCTTTTGCGCAAACCAGAACAATTTCTGGAACGGTAACCGATGATAGCGGAGTTCCGCTGCCAGGAGTTAACGTCCTCATCTCTGGAACGACAACCGGAACACAAACAGATTTTGATGGATTGTATTCTATTGAAGCATCTACGGGAGATGTGCTTACATTTAGCTATGTTGGTTTTTCTCCTCAAGACGTAACCGTAGGATCTTCATCAACAATTGATGTTCAGCTTGCCGCCGGAGAAGCTTTAGAAGAAGTAGTAGTAACCGCCCAAGGAATTAAAAGGGAGAAAAAAGCACTCGGTTATGCTGTAAGCGAAGTATCTTCTGAAGCTCTTGAACAGCGTCCCGAATCTGATGTTGCTCGTGTACTCTCAGGTAAAGCATCTGGGGTAGAGATTACAGCACAAAACGGTACATCAGGATCTGCAACAAACGTAGTTATTAGAGGATACACCTCTATTAACGGTAGCAACCAAGCGCTTTTTGTGGTTGACGGTGTTCCCTTTGCTAGTGACACTAACTCTTCAGGGAGTTTTGTTAATGGTAATACTGGTTCGAGCCGTTTCTTAGATATTGATCCCAACAACATCGCAAGCGTTACTGTTCTTAAAGGTCTTGCTGCCGCAACACTTTATGGAACTGACGGGCGTAACGGTGTTATCTTAATTACAACGAAAGCAAACAGCGGGCAATCCTCAAAAAAGAAAACAGAAATCACTTTAAACCAGTCTTTCTTTTTCAACGAGATCGCATCCCTTCCTGATTACCAACAGAATTATGGTGGTGGTTTTAACCAGTCTTTTGGTTGGTTTTTCAGTAACTACGGACCAAACTTCAATGCAACAGGAGTTGACGGATATTTAAATGATCCCGCTGGAATTATCGATGCTAACGGAAATGTTCCGCATCCATATGCCACAAACGCCTTCTTAAGTAACTTTTTAGGCGGAGAGAACGAATTGTATCAATCCTTCCAAGGGGTTGACTATGCTTACAGACCCTATGCTAGTGTAGAGAACTTTTTTAGAACTGGTAGTGTAAGCAACACCTCCTTAAACATCAGAGGCGCTTCAAATGATGGCAACATGTCTTTCAACGTAAACTTCGGGCATACAGACGATCAAGGTTTCACCCCAGGCAACAGCCTTACCAGAAACACACTTTCTGTTGGTGGACGCGCTAAATTGAGCAACAAATTTACAGTAACCGGTATTTTAAACTATTCACGCACTGATTTTAAAACACCTCCGGTTGCAGCGAGTGATGGTAACGCGAATTATGGTTTATCTGTATTTGGTCAGGTATTCTTCACCCCCATAAGTGTTGACTTAATGGGCTTACCTTTTGAAATCCCCGAAACAGGTGGTAGTATCTATTACCGTAATGGAAACGACATTGTAAACCCACGATGGACTGTTAAAAATGCACAGAATGGTCAGCTTACCAATCGTGTTTTTGGTAATGCACAACTTTCTTACGAGTTCAACGATAATGTAAGTGTACTCTATAGAGGTGGTATTGATATCTATAACGAACGTAACCACTCTTACGCAAATAAAGGAGGAGTTAACAGTGATGCTGACCGTTTTGGTTACTATGACACTTGGGATAACAACAGCACTACTTTTAATCACTATGCTGCGGTATCTGGTAATTACGACTTAACAGCTGATCAAAAATTAAATGTTAGCTTTCTTTTAGGAGGAAGTACATTAGGAGAATACTACGACAGACAAGGGGTTTCGAGCTCTGCTCAAATCGTTTATGACGTTCAGAGACACTTCAACTTTGAAAACCAGCTACCTATTCAGTTTTCTCAAAAGAGAAACACAATTGGTTTATTTGGTGATCTTTCATTTGAGTATGATAACTTCTTATACTTATCGCTATCCGGAAGAAATGACTGGATCTCAAACTTGATCGCAGAAAACAACAGTCAGTTTTACCCTAGTGTTAGCGCCTCTTTCATTCCAACTTCTGCATTTGAAGGTTTTGGCGGAGGGAACAGCCTAGGACTAAATTACCTTAAATTAAGAGCCGGTCTTGGTTCTTCTGCAGGGTTCCCTACAGGATACCCAACCGTAAATACTATCAATCAATCAACTCAAGTTTCTGGTGGAGCTGTTGGTGGAGCTTCAGGAATTGTTACCAATGGTGTTAGCGACGCTCTTGCTAATCCAAATCTAAGACCTGAGTTGATCAGCGAATGGGAAGTAGGTTTTGATGCTAGATTGCTAAAAAACCGTTTAGATGTTAGCTTATCATATTACGATCGTACAACTAAAGACCAGATTGTGGGAATCCCATTATCAACATCTTCAGGTTATACCGGCACAACAGGTAACATCGGAAAGGTTGAAGGAACCGGATGGGAAGTTGACCTAGGGGTTGACATATTTAAAAGTGCAGAGCCTAGTGGATTCAGCTGGAACTCCAGAGTGAACTTCACTACCAATAAGCAAATAGTTACCGAACTTGGTAGTGACCAGATAGTTTATGCAGGATTCTCTAATTTAGGTAATGCTGCAATTCAAGGTGAACAACTAGGGGTTATCGTAGGAAGCAGAATTCTTAGAGATGATAATGGTTCATTTGTAGTAGGTAATGATGGTTTTTACGTATCAGAGACTGAGGTTTATATTGATGATGCAGGAAATGAGGTAAATGCCGATACTCCAGGAGCTCGTTCTATAGCACCTATCATCGGTAATCCTAACCCTGATTATGTAATGAACTTTATCAACACTATTTCTTATAAGAATCTTACGTTAGGTTTTCAAGTAAGCCACGTAAGCGGTGGAGACATTTACTCTCAGACAATAGGTACCTTGCTAGGTCGTGGTTTAATAAACCCGGATCGTAGAGAGCCTTTTATTCTTCCTGGTGTTTTAGCTGACGGATCACCTAACAGACAGCAGCTAGACAACTCTTCATTCTATTTTGACAATGTTCTTTTTGGTCCTAGCGAGTTGAGAATCTATGATGCTTCTGTAATTCGTCTTAAGGAGCTATCCCTAGGTTATACAATGCCTAAAAAGTGGTTAGAAAAAACTCCTTTTGGCACTTTATCGATTACTGCTGCCGGATATAACTTATGGTATGACGCATACAACACTCCCGATCGCGCTAATTTTGATCCTAACGTAGCTGGTATTGGTGTAGGTAACGGGCGTGGATTTGACTATCTAAACGGGCCTAGTTCTAGAAGATATGGTTTGAGCGTAAAAGCTACATTCTAAGCTAATCGTAGAAGCACTTAACTTAAAAAGCATCTACTAAAAATTTTTAATATGAAAAAAATATATAATGTCTTATTTATAGCGTTTCTTTCAGCCCTTACAGTCTTTCAGAGTTGCGAGACGGTAGAGCTCGAAATGCTAGAAAACCCTAACTCTCTGAGCCCTGATCAGGCCAACCCATCACTTCTGTTTAACAGTGTGCAATTGAGTTACCGTAATGGCGTGTCGTCATTTAATAATATTGGCGCGCAGCTTGGTAGAATTGACTATATGAGTGGTCGTATCTATTTTAATAACTACGGAAGCGGAACCCTTAATGGACCTTGGGGAAATTTATTCAGTTCAATGAACCCGGATATTGCAGTAATCGAAGAATCAAACACTGATGGTTCTTATGATTATATTCTAGGTGCATCAAAAGCAATGCAAGCACACCTTATGATGCTACTTGTAGATTATGTTGGTGACATTGTTTGGAGCGAAGCAAATATGCCTCTAGATTTTCCTAACCCTAATCTAGACGATGATGCAGCTGTATATGACGCTGCACTAAGCTTACTAAACGAAGCTTCTTCTCTATTACAAGGAGCTAGTGTTGGGACATCTACAGACCTTTTTTACGAAGGTGATGGAGGTAAATGGATCAAGTTTATCAATACACTTAAAATGAGAGCGGCATTAACTACCGGTGACTACAATGGTGTAATCAACGCTACCAACGTAATCGAAAGTGCTGAAGATAATTTCACCTTCGCTTATGGTACTAATTTACAGCAACCAGACACACGTCATCCTGATTACGCAAGTGATTACACTGATAGTGGAGCAGGTCTTTACAGATCTAACTGGTTAATGAATCTTATGGCTGGAACCTACGGAGACTTCTCTGGTAATGATGACCCAAGAAGAAGATATTACTTCTACCGTCAAAATGCGGTTACTCCAGGTAGCTTCACCCTATTATTCTGGGAAGCTGATGAAAACTACTATTTGTATGACGGCGCAGTAGACGCAGCATCATTAGCTTGCTCTGCACAAGACGTACCATCACACTTAGAATTTACAGAGCAAGAAGATTATTGGTGTTCTATGCGTTTAGGATATTGGGGAAGAATACATGGCAACAATGAAGGTATTCCGCCAGATTCATTTACAAGAACAGCAACAGGAGTTTATCCAGCTGGAGGTCGATTTGATGACAATTTAGATTGGGTAATTTTAAATCCAGATCAAAGCAACATCACGTTTTATGATGCAGCTGTAGGTCTTGGTCGCGGTGCCGGAGGTGCAGGTATAGAGCCTATTATTCTTTCGTCATATGTAGAATTCTGGAGAGCTGAAGCATATCTAATGCTTGGGCAGGATGATCCAGCAGAAGATGCTTTTGAAGCAGGTGTAACAGAATCTGTGAACTACGTTACCACGTTTACAGATCCTACAGCAGACACAAGTCTGGCTCCTACTGCAGAAGATATTTCAGAATTTATAGCTGATATTACTGATGAGTTCTCTGATGCCGATGAGAACACTGCATTAGATGCATTTGACTGGCCAGTAGAAAAATCTAAACTAGACATCCTTGGTGAACAATTTTTCATCGCTATGTATGGTGGTGGTGCAGATGCATTTAATTTTATAAGAAGAACTGGGTATCCAAGAACTTTGGCAAGAAACATTGATCCAAATCCGGGACCATTCCCTAGAACACTTCTTTACCCATCAAGTGAGGTTAATGCTAACCCAAATGTTAGTCAGCGACAAGACAATTTAACGCAGGTATTCTGGGATGCCGGAGTTACTAACCCTGCAAACTAAAATTATATGAAGATGAAAAATATTTTAAAATACATACTTATTCTAGGGCTCGTCTTCAACACAGTTTCTTGTGATGATGACCCAGATAATGCAATCTACACTGTTTTAGATTACGAAAAAGGCGCTGTATTAAGAACTATTGAAGTTATTAATGCGTCTCTTAACTCTAGCGACCCTACATCAACTTTTGCAGTGACCGTAGAAGAGCAAGATGAATTAGACGGTGGACTTATGGAGAGTGTTGACATCTACGTTTCACTTAGAGACCTTACAAGCGATAATGGAACTTCAGATCCAAACAGAAGCCTAGTAAAAACGGTTCCTGCATCTGACTTCACTGAAGGGCCTGTAGGTTTACCAAGAGCTACGTTGACCGCTACTTTTGGAGAAGCTATTAGCGCAATGGGAATTACTGACAGTGAGTACACCGCTGGTGATGTGTTCATTTTTGAACTTGTTTTAAACCTTACAGATGGTAGATCTTTAGGCCCAGAAAGTAGTTCAGGTGTATTGACAGGTGTATTCTTTAAGGCGCCATTTCAATATAACGCATTATTAACCTGCTCTCCAGAACCTGGTGACTATACCGTTAGAATGTTTGATTCTTATGGCGACGGATGGCAAACTGATTGTGGTAATGGTGGATCAGGAATCACTATTGTTTTAGATAGCACAACTTTAGAAGTTGGTTTATGCTCCCCTTATGGAGGGTGTAACTCCGGAGCATTCCTAGATGAAAGTCAAGGTGGTTGTACACCTAATGATGGTTACGAGGGCGTGGCAACTGTTACTATACCAGAAGGCACGGTAAGTGCAGAATGGAACTTCCCAGGTGACAACTATGGTGAGATTCGCTTCGAGGTATATGCACCTAACGGAGATTTAGTGTACGACTCTGGTGATTTTGGTGAGCAAGCATCTGGCTTATTACCTATCACAGTGTGTGCTCAATAATTATAAGAAACCACGTAGAGATTATTAGCCAATAATCGAAAAGGAAGCCTGCAAGTAAAATTGCAGGCTTTTTTATTTTTAAAGATTTAAAATAAAAATCAAATTACTATTAAGATCTAATTCAAACTGTTATCAAATTTCATCACTATAACGATTTAATAAATTTTAAATTAACATAATATAAACACTCTTAAGAATTACAACCACAACACCTTATACTTTTAATTAACATAACTTTTGCATTTTTTTTAAATAACTCAAATAGACCATCCTTTATGATAAATATTTCTCATTAAAACACCTGTTTTAATGAATATACAATAACCATCTATTAAAATTTTATGACAAATAAATTGTTTATTGAATATTATTTCTACAAATTCGCCCTCGGCTAATTCAAATAAACAATAACATGAAAATTAAATTTACTGGATTGCTAACGCTATTCTTAGCGTTAGTGGTGCAATTCTCGTTTGCACAAACCAAAGAAGTAACCGGTACGGTTACTGATGGAAGCGGAGTGCCACTTCCCGGTGTTAACATCGTAATCCAAGGCACTACAACAGGTACACAAACTGATTTTGATGGTAATTATGCAATCTCTGCATCTCAAGGTCAGACCTTAGTCTTTTCATACGTAGGTTTTGGAGATTCTGAACAAGTAGTAGGAGCCTCAAGCACAATTAATGTGAGCCTAACCGCAGGTGAAGCTCTTGATGAAGTAGTTGTAACTGCTTTAGGTATTTCTAGAGAAAAGAAATCTTTAGGGTACGCTACTCAAGAGGTAAGCAGTGAAGAACTTACACAAACAAGAAATAGTAATGCACTTAATGCACTTTCTGGTAAAGTTGCCGGTGTTCAAATTTCTAATGCAAGTGGTAACTTAGGAGGTTCTTCAAGAATTTTAATCCGTGGTATTGGTTCTATCACACAAGAAAACAGACCTTTAATAGTAGTTGACGGTATCCCATTAGATAACAGTAACTACAACAGTACATCTACCCAAAATGGTGGAGGTGGTCGTGATTTTGGTGATACTGGTTTTGACATCAACCCTGACGATATTGCTAGTATGAACGTTCTTAAAGGTGGTGCAGCAGCAGCCCTTTACGGCTCACGTGCATCTAACGGGGTTATTCAAATCACTACCAAATCAGGTAAAAAAGGCAAAGGTGAAGTAACTGTAAACACAGGTATCACTTTTGAAGAAGTAAACATTCTACCTCAAACTCAAAAACTCTACGGTGGTGGAGGTGGTAACTACACTATTGGTGACCAAGGTGGCTTTAACCAAGCTACTATTAATGGTACTACATACAATTTAGTTGATTATGCAACTGATGAATCTTGGGGACCAAGATATGAAGGGCAACCAGTTTTACATTGGGATGCCTTTGAACCAGGAACTCCTGGCTATTTACAAACAAGACCTTGGGTAGCTCCTGCTAATGACGGTAGCACTTTATTCAAAACGGGGTATTCTTATAATAATGGTGTAGCATTCTCTCAAGCGGGAGAAGATTCTAACATGCGTATGTCTATCAACAATACGCAGACTGAAGGTATTTTACCAAACACTAAACTGAATAAAACCAGTATTAACTTTAATGGTTCAACTAAAATTGGTGATAAATTAAAAGTAGATGCTTCGGTAAACTTTACAGTAACTGATGGTTTTAACAGACCAGCTTCAGGTTATACAGGAGAAAGTGTAATTCTTCAGTTATATCAATTTGGTCAAACTTCATTAGACTATGATCGTCTTAAGGCATATAAAACTGCAGATGGTCGCCAGAGAACTTGGAACAGAAGAGCTTACAATGACCCTCTTCCACAGTATACAGATAACCCATATTGGGTACTTAATGAAAATACAGCAGAGGATAAAAGAACACGTTGGTATGGTACTGTAGGTGCTACTTACAACTTTACTGATGATTTCTATGCGGTAGCTAAAGTATATGGTGATACTTATGACTTTAGAATTAATCAAAGAACAGCTGTTGGCTCTCAAGCACAAGCTTCTTACTCAGAAAGTGATCGTGATTTTCAAGAGATCAACTACGAGGGAAGATTACACTTCGACAAATCTGTTTTTGAAGACAAATTAAGCATCAACGCCTTTGTAGGTGGTAACAGAAGGGTTAACGAATATCACTTCTTAGGTGCTAATACTAATGGTGGTCTTGTAGTTCCAGGATTCTACAACTTAAGTAACTCTGTAGATAACCCAACTGTTAGTGAAAGTGATTCTCAGCGTCAGATAAACAGTTTATTTGGTTCTGTTTCTTTAGGTTATGACAACTTTGCTTACTTAACAGTGACTGGTCGTAATGACTGGTCTTCTACTCTACCTGCAGAGAATAACTCATACTTCTACCCATCTGTAAGTGGTAGTTTTATTGCATCTCAATTTATTAATGCAGACTGGCTTTCTTTCTTAAAAGTAAGAGCTGGTTATGCTGAAGTAGGTAGTGATACAAGCCCTTATCAATTAAGCAATGTATTTACAGGAAGTAATCCTTTCTTAGGTTCAGTACCATTTACTCTTGTTAGCAGTAATAAAAACCCTAACCTTTTACCAGAAGAGAAGCGCACCTATGAATTTGGTGTTGAAGCATCTTTCTTCAACAGACGTTTAGGTTTTGATGTAACTTATTACAATGAGCTTACTAAAGATTTGATTACTCCGGTACAAGTTGACCCTTCAACAGGATTTACTTCTACAGTTCTTAATGCTGGTGAATTAGAAAATAAAGGTATCGAGATTCTTGTAAATGCTACACCAATAATGACTGAGGATTTTTCTTGGGATGTTACTTGGAATTTTGCTAAGAACGAAAACACGCTACTTAGCTTAGCTCAAGGTCTTGAAACACTTCAGCTAGCAAGTTTCCCTTTTAACGGTGTTTCTTTAAATGCAGTTGTAGGTGAGCGTTACGGTCAAATTCGTGGTACTAACTACGTTTATGATGATGCTGGTAACCGCGTTGTAAACTCAAATGGTAGCTATGCTGAAACTCAAAACGTAGAAAACCTTGGTTCTATCTTACCTGATTATAACATGGGTATCCGCAACACTTTTACCTATAAAGGTATTAGCTTAGGCGTATTAATTGACAGACAAAAAGGTGGTGTATACCGCTCATTGACTAACATTTGGGGTAACTATTCTGGTATCTTAGAGCAAACTGCTGCTAATAACATTCGTGAAGAAGGTTTAATTCTTCCTGGTGTAACCGGTGATGTAACTTATAATGATGACGGTTCTTACACAGTATCAAATACTGCTGAAAACACTCAAGTTATTTCTGCACAGCAATATGGTACTGATTTCTATTTTGGTAATGATGCACAAAACGTATTTGATGCTTCTTACTGGAAATTACGTGAAGTAACTCTTGGTTACAACCTACCTAAAAACTGGATTGGTAATGCATTTAGTGAAGTAAGACTTACTGCATTTGGTAGAAACCTACTTGTATGGGGTCTAGACAATGACAACTTCGATCCAGAAATCGCAACTACAGGTAGTGGTAATATTCAAGGTTCTGAAGGTGGTTCTTTACCATCAACACGTTCTTACGGACTTAACGTTCAATTAAAATTTTAAGAAAAAGATGAAAAATAAATTTATAATCTTATTAATGCTCGTCATCTCGGCAGGATTTAGTTCTTGTGATGATGGCTTAGAAGAAGTTAACCTAAACCCTAACGACCCTGAGCTCGTACCTACTGCAAACATTTTTGCATCTGCAACTAAAAGCTATGTCGACTTTAGCCGAAACGCTTTTAACTCAGGACGTTTAACTCAGAACTGGGTAGAATATTGGGGACAAACAGCCTACGCTGATGAAGATCGTTATTTATATCGTGAGTCTTCAGCAGAAAGTATTTATCAAAATACTTACCTAGTTGCAACAGACTTTAAATCAATCATTGACCTTAACACTGATGAAGCAACAATGGCAGACGCCGCTGCTTCAGGGGATAATGACAACCAGATTGCAGCTTCTCGTATTATGTTATCCTATATGTTTTACGAGTTGACTAATTTCTTTGGTGATGTACCTTACTATTCTTATGGTTCGGATAATGAGAATTTTCAAGCACTTGCTGTAGACGAAGATTTAAATCCTGTATTTGCTCCTCAAGAAGAGATTTATGCAGATATTTTAAATGAATTAAGAGAGTCTGCAGATATGATCAATGTTAATGCTGCTGTGTTTACATCTGGTGATAACATTTTTGGTGGTGATGCTGCAAAATGGAAAAAATTTGCAAACTCTTTAATCCTTAGAGTTGCAAACAATCTTCGTGATGTAGACCCTACAACTGCTACTAGCGCTATTAATGCCGCTATTCAGTCTGGTGTAATGACTTCTAATGCTGATAACGCTGTTCAGAGCTACGAAACAGTAGATCTAAACGCTTCACCTTGGTGGAGAGCCTTCATTGGCAGAACTGACTTTGCAGTAACTGCTCCATTTATCAACTTATTAAAAGGTGAGACTGGTAACTTTGGTCTTGACCCAAGATTATTTGAGATGGCAGCACCTATTTCAGTAGGTATTGAAGATGTAAAAGATGACAATTACACTACAAGTGATGACCCTGCTGACTATGTGGGAGCTCCATACGCTTTTAGAAATATGAATGCACTTCCTTCTACTTCTTACTCGTTTATGAGTAGTAAAGTTCTAAGACCAGATTACGGTGAGGTACTTATGGAATATTCTGAAGTTGCTTTTATCCTTTCTGAAGAGAATGGATTTGATCAAGCAAACTACGAAGAAGGTGTACGTGCTTCTATGGAAAAATGGGGTGTTGCTGATGCAGACATCACTGCTTTTGTAAGCACTTTGCCTGCCGCTTCTGAAGAAAACGTACTTAACCAAAAGTATGTAGCTTTATATATGCAACCTAATACTGCTTACGCAATGTATAGAAGAACTGGTTATCCTAATGTACTTTTAGTACCTGGAGATACAGTTGACTTACCACAAAATCAAGTGGACGCTCAAGCAGAAGGAAACAGAATAGAGTCTTACACCTTTGAATCTGGTGTAAATGGCGTAACGGATTTACCTTTCCGTTTAAGATACCCGCAAATCCTGCAAACGCTTAACGGTGAAAACCGCGCAGCAGCTGCAGCTGATTTAGGTAACGGGGATACGATCTTGAGTAAATTATTCTGGGACGTAAACTAATTTTTAAGTTATTATTTGATTTTGAAAAGCCACCTTTTAGGTGGCTTTTTTATTTCTGCATCTTAAATAACCAACCTATCTTTGCCCTATGTCAAAAAGCACAAACATCTACGGAACCCGCGCAATCATCGAAGCGATTCAAGCAGGTAAAGAAATTGGTAAGATTTATCTTCAAAAAGGATTAAGCAATCCGCTTTCTAAGGAATTAGAAAAGTTGATTCGAGAGCATGGTATTTCAGTTTCTTATGTTCCGCAGGAAAAGCTCTACAAACTTTCAGATCAAAATCATCAAGGTGCAATTGCGACCATCTCCCCTATTCAATTTGCTGAATTTGAAGCTACTGCTGAAGCGGTTCTCGCCGGTGATAAGCCAGCCCTATTTTTACTTCTAGATCAGCTCACTGACGTTAGAAATTTTGGCGCAATTATCAGAACTGCAGTATGCACGGGAGTTGATGCGATTATCATTCCTAAATCGGGAGGAGCACCGGTGACTGACGATACGGTAAAAACATCAGCGGGAGCGATCTTCAACATCCCCATTTGTAAAGTTGACCATATCAAGGATGCATTATTCTACTTGCAAGGCTCTGGAGTTCAAGTTGTGGCTGCAACCGAAAAGACTGACGATTCTATTTACGATTTAGATTATTCTTCACCTACTGCTCTTGTTATGGGAAGTGAAGGAAAAGGAGTTACACCCGGTGTATTAAAACTGGTAGATCACAAAGCAAAACTACCTATGGCAGGTACTATTAGTTCGCTAAATGTTTCGGTAGCGTGTGGCGCATTTCTCTATGAAATCGTGAGACAACGTCTTAAGTAAGTCGGTCTTCGTCAACATCATCCTCCAGAGGCGGATCAATAAAGTTTCCATCTTTATCAAATTGCTGTAAAAAAGGATCCTCATCAGGGTTATATGCTTCAGTTTCCCAAACATACTTTACGGGCTTTGCTATTTTCGATTTAATCACAATAGCTAAAACCAGTCCGGTTACAAATCCTGAAAGATGCCCCTCCCAACTCATTCCGTCTCTTATGGGCATAGTTCCCCAGATTAGACTTCCATAGAGAAAAACCACTATGAGGGAAAAGGCAGTCAACCTATAATGTTTAGACCAAATTCCTTTAAAAAATAAAAAAGAAGCCAAACCATAAACCACGCCACTGGCTCCAATATGGTACGCCTCGCGACCAATAAGCCAGGTTCCCAGCCCTGAGCCTATTGCTACCCAAAAAAGCACACGCCCTGCCACCGGTTTATAGAAGTAGATTAACCCTGCCATCAAAACCAAAACAGGAACGCTATTGTGCCACAAATGGCTCAAATTAGAATGTATAAAGGGTGAAAAAATGATACCCAACAATCCTTTCAGCTCACGTGGCAAAACACCATAAGTAGTGAAATTATATCCAAATTTCAACTCAAACCAAAAAACCAGCCAAAGTGTGAGCACTCCTATCAAAGGATACAACACCACTCCTGTAGTGAATTGAAAAGCCGACTTTTGTTTTTTAGCGCTCATAGTATTCGGTAATCTAGCAATAGTTCAGCCAAAATCATAAAGTACGAAATAGTGGCAGTACTTAAGCTGTAAATAAATAATTTTGAGTCTATGAATGCACCACTAGCTGAACGTCTACGTCCTAAAACTTTAGACGATTATTTAAGTCAAGAGCACCTTGTTGGAGACAAGGGCTCTCTTACTTCTTCTATAAAATCAGGAATAATACCTTCTTTGATATTGTGGGGGCCTCCAGGTGTGGGTAAAACGACCCTAGCTTCAATTATTGCGGAAGAATCAAAACGCCCCTTCTATGTTCTTAGTGCTATTAATAGCGGGGTTAAAGATGTTCGTGAGGTTATTGACAAAGCCAAGAATGCCGGCGGATTGTTTACACAGAAAAATCCGTTATTGTTTATTGATGAGATTCATCGGTTTAGCAAATCGCAACAAGATTCCTTACTGGCTGCGGTTGAAAAAGGCTGGGTAACATTAATTGGCGCAACCACTGAAAACCCAAGTTTTGAGGTAATCCCCGCACTTTTGTCCCGTTGTCAAGTATATGTTTTGAATCCGTTTTCTGCAGACGACCTCAGAGCGCTTTTAAAGCGGGCTATGCAGCAAGATACCATCTTATCGAAGAAAGATATCGAACTGCAAGAGACCGAAGCGCTATTGCGTATAAGTGGTGGTGACGCGCGCAAACTCTTGAATATTTTTGAACTTTTAGTGACCACCGAAACTTCAGAAAAAGTCGTGATCACTAATGCAATGGTGCAGCAAAAGGTACAGCAAAATACGGTGATGTATGACAAAACCGGTGAGCAGCACTACGATATCATTTCTGCTTTTATAAAGTCTATAAGAGGTAGCGATCCCAACGCAGCAGTTTATTATCTCGCTCGTATGTTAGAAGGTGGCGAAGATCTCAAGTTTATTGCAAGACGCTTGATCATTTTAGCCTCAGAAGATATAGGCAATGCCAACCCAACTGCCTTGATAATGGCGACGAATGCGTTTACTGCTGTAACCACAATAGGCTATCCTGAATCTCGTATTATTCTGAGTCAATGCGTAACCTATCTCGCTACTTCGCCTAAAAGTAATGCGTCGTATATGGCGATCAATAAGGCACAGCAGCTTGTTAAACAAACAGGTGACCTACCTGTACCCCTCGCCTTGCGCAATGCACCTACTAAGCTTATGAAGGAATTAGGTTACGGTGATGAGTATAAATACTCTCACGACGGCGCCGGCAACTTTATTGCACAAGAATTTCTTCCGGAGGAGATCACGAATCAAAAACTATATGATCCCGGTGCTAACGCACGTGAAGATGGCATTAGAAAGTTTCTTAAAAACCGCTGGGGAGACAAGTACAATTATTAAGACTACTTCGAGACCTTATTTCTTTTATCCCGCGGCCAAAAAAAAAACCTCGTTTCAAATATTATTTCTCTCAGCGAAAAACAACATTTAAAACGAGGCCTTCTGTAATTCTATGTATTTACTCCTGCGTAAAAATCATTTTTACCAGTCCGCTTACACCCTTTATTTCGCGTTCTACGGTGAATTCTGTGCCATTGTAGTATCCTACTCCAGTGAATTGTGAGGTATTCACTAAATAAGACCCCGCAGAGGTTTTGGTAGCAGTTCCTATTTTGCTACTTCCTTCATAAACATCAAAACCATTTGCAGTCGCGCGCATACTAAAAGCACCATCTGCACTAGTCAACACCGTTTTGATATCTTGTTCAATTTCTGCCTCATTAGTAGCCGCGTTATTTGTTTCCGCATCAATTGCGGTGCTTACTTCTTCCTTGATAACCACATCGCTATTTTTTGGTATTGCTGAAACCACAACTTCCTTTTTTGGTGGTTTATTGTTTGCTACTGCATTAACCAGAGTTTGCGGCGCTTCCTCTTCTTCTTCTACCTCTTCTATCAGCTCTGCTCGCTCTACGATGGCATCAGAATACGTATACCCGTATTCTTCTTCAAGTTCTTCAAATGCATCCCTAAAAGCATCCTGATGTCCTCCTTTAAAATCCTTGATCTTACTTTTCCCTTCCGGAAGAACAAAAACTTCTTTCCCTCTGCAATTCACTAAAGTGATCAAAGCTTTCGTACTCAAAAAACCACTAATATCTGCACGTGCATACAACGTATTGCATCCTGAAGCATTAAGATCATCCGGAAGCTGCTCATTCTCTAAATAAGCATCAAAACCGTATTTAATGAATAAAAAACGAGTTAACGCATTTAGCTCATATTGCCCAGCCTCATCTTGAAATTCAAATTTCTGCGGTATAACTATGTATTTATAATCTTTTAGTTCTTGCGCGGAAACCGATGTTAACGAAATCAAAGCGATAAACGCAAGTAAAATATAGTGTCTTGTATTCATTAGTTTTTATTTGAAATTAATTGAAAACCAATTTGAAAACTGGCTGTATTTGAGTCGGCAATATTTGAATATGAAAGTAAGTTATCTGCCGCTAAATACACATTAAAACTACGGATTTTAGCAGAAATTAGAAAGCCTACATTTGTGTAGGTAAAAGCATCAATTCCGTATGTAAGTTTTGTATTTAAGAACGAAGTAAGTGGTGCATCTAAAAATGCCGTCAACCCGGCTTGCACTCCGCGAGGCCTTTTGATCGCCATAGCCTGCAAACCTGTTTTAAACCTAAAGCGATCTTCTTCAGGATCTAAACAATTACAATCTAAACGCTCACCAAAAGCATAGCTTAGTCCTCCCAGCAAAGTTACCGGGCGCAATACGGTATATTGAATATCTTCGCGCTCGTCAAAAGTCATATTTTCCCTGAATTCATCTTCGAGATCGGTCCAGTAGGGTCGTATGGCCATATTATTATCAACCACCGAAGGGAAAATAAATTCAATACCATCAAACGTAAAATCGCCTTCTCCATAATACTCATACGTATTGCTGCTATAATGAATAAAACCCAAATCTAGCAGACTCCCGCTCACAACCCAGCGCTCATTCAATTTATAAGAAAAACCTAGATCTATACCCGCTCCATAATTTCCGCTAAATACCGAATTTTGCAGAATTTGGGACTGCGAAAATTCTTCAAAGCTTCCGGTTCCAGCAATTTTTAGTCCACCGTCAATATTCGCCAGCCGATGCTCGTAGAAGTTATTTCCGTCAGGCGTCAGATAGGTAGTAAAAGTCCCCGTGTTGGTTGTGCTTTCAGCGCTGAACATTCCGCTGTAAATCTTAAAGCGGCCACCTAGCGTAAGACGCTCATTGATCTTTTTATTCATCCCAATATGAAAAACAGAAACCATTTCGGCTCTGGCTTTAATATCTGAAGCTTTAAAAGAATAGCCTAAATTTTGTTGATTCCCTTCATAGGCCAGGGTTGCAATATCCTTTGGAAAATAAGCAACTGCGTCTAGCGCCTCATACCACCCAAAAGAGATGTAATTCCCTTTTTTATTCCGAAAGCCGGCACTTAAAATTTCGAGATTCTGATGAAGCACTCCATAATCTTTATTGGTCAGTTGGTCAGCCTTTGCACGAATACGGGCATTAATTTCAGTATTCTCATTCACCTGAAAGATATCGTAAACCGAAACATTCCTGAGGCCTACACCTACTCCAATTCCGCTCAATAACGGTATCCCTAAATGCTTATCAAAGTCAACCTCATTACCGGGATTGAGCATTAAACTCTGCGGAAGATAGTCTGCATCATACAACTGCGGAATTTGCGCAACAGTTTTAAAAGCGCTAATCAGCATTAAAAAAAAAAGTCCAACTTTACAATTCAACGGTATATGCTGCTTTTGATTCAAAGGTTAAACTACCTACAATTGGGGAGCCATCGGTATTTAAATAATATTCAACTAGCACATTATCTGCATTGGTAATATTATCAATCGCAGCCCCTTCTTTGACTACTTCATATTCAGAAGTAACTTCAGTCCCGTCCGGGCTTCCGGCCGCTTCAAGAGCAATAGATTCTCGGGTTACGCCGGTGCTGTCGTTAAACTTAATCACCGCAGTAAGATCTTGCGGAAATGTGTTGGTCATTTTAAAAGCAAAAACAATCTTTATCAAATGATTCTGAAAAAACGGATCGTCTAAAAAATCTAGTTTTACCGCTTCAACAACGCCGGTTTGTTGCAATTGCCCGGTACCGTCTACGAAAGTATCTTGGCTGAGCGTAAAATAAACCAGATCTATATCTTGAGTACTAGTTAATGAAACTTCATTGGCTTGATCAAAGTCAACCTGCTCTGAACAACCTAAAAACAAGCCGGTAAGTAAGAATAGAAAATGAGTAAAGCGTAGTTTCATTAGAAGGGGTATAAAGCAAAATAACGCTCTTTTTCTTCAAATAGTTTATAAATAACGACTTATCTCGCTTAAAAAATCAATTTTATGAATGGCCGGTGGCAAATCTGTTTTATGATAGTTAAAACAGATGCTACGCATACCTACATTAAGCGCACCTTCAATATCTGCTTCATAATTATCACCAATCATCAAACTGTTTCCTGGCACCGCAGCAGCTTGATCCATCGCGTGAAGAAAAATCTTCGAGTCTGGCTTTTTGACACCTACAGACTCGCTACTGGTCACCGTTTTAAAATAGTGATCAATCTTCGAGTTTTGTAATTTGAGCTGTTGCACTTCTTGAAATCCGTTTGTGATAATATGGAGTTTAAAGCGCTTATGCAAATCTTCTAACTGCTCTACAGCACCATCAAATAAATAGTTATGCTTTGGCAAATAATCAATATAATCCACCGAAAGCCTATCGATCAAATAATCGTCAATGGAAACCCCAATTGCTTTAAAGCTATTTTTTAATCTTCCGTAGCGCAACTGCTCTTTGGTAATTCGAGATTCGCGATAATACTTCCAATATTGAAAATTTATAGGCTCATAAGCTTCCAGAAAGTCATCAATCGCAACATCAATTTTATTCTTTTGAAAAATATCTGCAAAAGCCAATCTGGAATTTCGGTCAAAATCCCAAAGGGTGTGATCTAGATCAAAAAAAATGTGCTCTATGTCTTTGAATTTAGTCATTTACTAATTCTCTAAAAAATTGTTTCCACTGGCCTTGATCCTGACCTTTACCTGTGACTGATTTATTTCTGAAACTAAACACAAAACTTCCCTTTACCTGTTCTACCTGTTTTTTCATTTCAAAAAAAGTATCAAGCTCCTGATTAAGTTCTTTTTCATCAGAAGCACTGCTTTCAAATGCCGAAGCTTGCGCACAAATAGGATGAATGAGCAACGGAGTTATCGTCTCATAATCGAGATCATAAAAATTAAATGGAGTGCAGGTTCCTGCTCTGAAACCCAAATATTCAGGATACCCCATAGAATAATCGTTTTTCATCTCTAACTGAATCATTTCGCGGTAATGTTCAGGAAGACTCTGCATATACTTGCTGCACCGTACGGCACTTAATTGTTTATTGGTAATCCCTTCAATTCTTTTCTTTTCTAACTTCATTTGGCGTTTTACTGATAACGCCTCTTTAGATAACAACAAACCTACTTCGCTGTAATCGCCCACCATTTTAATAAGCTCTCTAAAGGTTTTCTTATTGTATCTGATGTTGCGCGTGTAGGTCGAATAATTACCTACCATAAAGAAGAAAACAAACTTAAACTTGGCGTTTTTTTGCACGTTGATCAACCAACTGAAGGTATCATAAGGATCTTTACGCAAGCCAAGATTCACCCGTAAGCGCAGCCAGATTCTGCTAAACTGCAAATGCACCAGATCAATTAAAAAACTGGTCACCCACCGCATAATGCCAATGCCGTACATCTCATAAGCCTGTTCAACATCTACCAATGCCTGAAAACTGAATTTACGCTGCTCAAAAGGATAATCAGGATATTTCTCCAAGAGTACTTCTTTAAAATATCCCGCCCAGATATCAATAACCGGTTGGGTTAAAATCTCCTCTTGATAAGCAAGACTTTCGGTAGCCGGAAACCGGCCTTGTTCATCCTTTACGTGAGGTAAAAACTCTTCATATCGACTAAGAAGCACAAAGGCCGCAGCAAAAATATCAAAGGGTAGCGCGCTTTTAGTTCCGGTCACAAAAAAACACTTCGTCTCGCGCCAAGGCTGCATATTGATCTCAATATCTGTGATGCCTTGTTCAAATAAAACCTCCTGACTTTTTATATGCAACTCTTTGCCTAGCGGTTTACTGGTGTACGAAAGCTTCAAACTATCGTGCACGATAAACTCGTCTACCGCGGTGGTGAATTTTACAGGAATCCCAAGAATATTGGTGCAGATATGCTTAAAGGTATATCGCAATCTTGGGGTGATTTTATGCGTGTAAATAAGAAGCATAAGTAGTTTTATAGCGGCAATTTCCGTAATTTTTAATTAAAGCGGAAGGAATTACAGCAAACCTTCGTCAGCAAAGCTAAAATAGGAATTTTCGGTAATGATAAGATGGTCTAGCACTTTAATATCGAGGCTGGCCGCCGCTGTTTTTAATTTGGAAGTAATCGCCTTGTCAGCCTCACTAGGACGCAAACCGCCTGATGGGTGATTGTGTGCGAGAATCAAAGAAACTGCTCCGCGTTCTAAAGCCAGTTTTAACACCAATCTGACATCGACCAATGTGCCTGTCATTCCGCCTTTGCTCAATTGATGTTTGTGTAAAACCTTATTAGAGTTATTAAGGTATAGAATCCAGAATTCTTCGTGCGGCAGTTCACCTAAAATAGGTTGCAGCAATCTAAAAACCGCGTGACTGCCCGTGATCTTAGTAGGCTCTTCGGCTTTATCGGTTTGCCTCCTGCGGCCCAATTCGGTGGCGGCGGCAATACTCACCGCCTTAGCCTCGCCAATACCTTTAAATTTCATAAGCTGTGAAACGCTCAGTTTGCCCAAAGCGTTCAAATTATGATCTACCGAGGCAAGAATACGCTTGCTCAATGCTACTGCACTTTCATTTCGACTTCCAGAACCGATTAATATTGCCACAAGCTCTGCGTCGCTGAGTGCATCTTTTCCTTTTTGTAATAATTTTTCCCGGGGACGATCATCTAAAGACCACTGTTTAATTGAAAAACTTTCTGAATTCTGCTGCATAATAATTCGTCTAAATTCTACGGAACTCGTGGGGCAGCGATCCTTGTCTAAAATTAAAAAATGTATTTTTAGATTTCAGTTTTTAATCGAAAAATAAAATGGAAAGTCTCTTTACTACAGAAAGTTACGCTAAAACCCTTGATCGAATAGATGCCTTAACGCCTAGTCAAAAGCCAAAGTGGGGAAAGATGACTGTAAGCCAGATGCTGGCGCATTGTCAAAAACCTTTAGAAATTGCGCTTTACAATAAAGATTTTGGGCTGAAATCTAATTTTTTGATTAGAGCATTTTTTAAAAAGGCGATGTATGACGACAGTTCCTTCAGAAAAAATATGCCTACTCCCAAGCGTTTTAAAGTTAGTGAGCCTAAAGATTTTACTACTGAAAAAGCCGCGCTTAAAGAATTGATCGAAGCATTTTATCAACTAACCCCTAACGCAAACTTAGAGCCGCATCCGGTTTTTGGCAAACTCACTACTGACCAATGGGGAAAAATGCAGTATAAACATCTGGATCATCACCTTAAACAATTTGGCGTATGAGCACATATCCCCCGGCACATCATCAGGAAGCCCACTTTAAGAATATTATACAAACGCTTAAAACCTTCCCGTTAGCTACGTTGATCACGGTAGAAAACGAGCGTCCTATGATCACTCATTTACCATTGAGATATGTTGCCAATACGGGCTACGGAAAACTTATAGGTCATATAGATAACAACAATCCGCAAGTTCCACATTTGACTGAAGGTTCACAGGTAAGTGTACTTTTCAACGGCCCTGACACCTATATTTCACCAAGTATTTATACCACTTCGCAATTGCCCACGTGGAATTACATCAAAATACATTTAGAGACAAAAGTTGTAAAAACACTCACTAATGAAGAATTGAAAAGTGAGATGGTTGCGCTTACCTCTTTTTTAGAAGGTAAAGAACAGCGTTACAGGCTTGAACAAACAGACCCAAGAGTTGAAACCTTTGTAAACTATGTTACCGGATTTGAATTGCAAATAACCGCTTGGGAAGGAAAATTTAAACTTTCTCAAGATAAAAACAGCTCAGATCAAGAACAAGCAAAACAAGCGCTAACCAACAACTGCGCAGATCTGATGGAAGACTATTTAACAGCGATCTATAGCCGGCACATCACCAAGGGTTAATTTACTTTGCCAGCAGATCTTGAACACTGTCAAAATCCAACCCTCCGTAATTGCCACTACTCATAAGCAACAACACCGCATTGTCAAAAGATTTAGTATCTAAGTAGGTTTTAAAATCTTCAGCGTCTGTAAAAATGCTAAGGTCATCACGATCAAACGCAGTTGCAATTTGATTCTCGCTAATCGCCTCTAACTTTTTGAGCGCTACTGCTTCGGGCGTGTAAAAGACTACTGCTTCTTCTGCTGCATCTAAAGCGCCTTTATAGCCTTTGATAAACTCGGCATTTAGACTGCTGTAGGTATGCAATTCTAGACAGGCGATCAGCTTTTTATCAGGATATTGATTTTTTACAGCTTTGGTCGTTGCAGCAACTTTACTGGGCGAATGAGCAAAATCTTTATAGGCGATCGCATCAGCAGTCTCACCGATCTTTTCCAAGCGTTTGGCTGCACCTTCAAAACTGGCAATGGCTTCATAAAAATCATCTTCATCAACACCCATATGCTGGCAAATCCATTTTGCTCCTGCAAGATTGCTCAGGTTATGTTTTCCAAAAACCGAAATAGGCATAGGTCCTTCTGGAGTTTCTAACAGGGTTTCCCCTGATTCAATGGTGTACTCCGGTGTTGCGTAAGCGTGCTTTCTGGTGGGTGCTGTTGCTGCCTCGGCAATGCGTTTTACCTCAGCATCTTCTTCGTTATAAACTAATATTCCGCCTCGCGAAATAGAATCAGCGAAGATTTCAAATTGCTCAACATAATTCTCATACGTAGGAAAAACGTTTACGTGATCCCAAGCAATACCGCTAATCAAGGCAATGTTTGGCTTATATAAATGAAATTTCGGACGACGATCTATAGGCGAAGACAAGTACTCATCACCTTCTAATAAAATAAAATCATTTTCTTCAGTAAGGTGTACCATAGTGTCAAAGCCCGGCAACTGCGCGCCCACCATAAAATCTACCTCACGGTCATGGTAATGCAACACGTGCAAGATCATTGAAGTAATCGTTGTTTTTCCGTGAGAACCGCCAATAACCACTCGGGTTTTTTCTTTAGACTGCTCGTAAAGAAACTCTGGATAACTATAGATTTTTACACCCAACTCCTGCGCTTTCAGCAATTCAGTATTGTCTGGTTTTGCGTGCATTCCCAGGATTACAGCATCAAGTTGATCATCAATTTTTTCTGGAAACCATCCCATCTCTACAGGAAGCAGGTCATATTTTGCCAATCGGGATTTTGAGGGTTCAAAAATCGCGTCATCGCTTCCGCTAACCTCATACCCTTTATGATGTAGGGCTAAAGCCAAATTGTGCATTGCACTTCCTCCAATCGCTATAAAATGTACTCGCATAATCCTGTATAGACTCTTTAAAATAGAATCTGCAAGTTAAGAAATCGCCGTTTCAGAAACGGAATTAAAACAGGTTTCTACCCTATAATTCTTCAATACGTCGTTTCTCTTCTAAAGCCTGCTCAAAATCAGGTTTATCAGCCAAGGCGAGGTTAATGTAATGCGTTGCACGGGTTTTATCTCCCAGGTTTTTGTAGATCTGTGCCATCCTAAAATGCGCCCAACTTACCGGAACCCCATCTTTAACCGAATGGTTTTTTATGTATTGTTTTAAGCTTGCCAATCCCAGTTCAGGTTCCATATCAAACTCAGCTGCAATCTTACCTATTTGATAATTGATCTGGTTACGCTTATGTAATTTCAAGCTTGAAGCCGCATTATCAATCGCTTTCTGAGGTTGATTTTTTTTCTCGTATAAATTGGTTAGTTTCTCATAGGTGGTAGGTGAACCGCCTACTTCAATTGCCTTTTTATATAAAGCTTCGGCTTCTTGCATCTCATCCTGATATTCGGCCACATACCCTCTTGCCAAATACCCATCAACCGGAGAAATAGTTTGAAGTTCCATCGCATAGGCTTCGGCTTTTTTGTTGCTTCCGCCCACGATGCCAGGCAACTGCAAATACAGTTCTACCAGCGCCCACCTAGTTTCTATATGTTTCGGGTCTAATTCTGCCGCTTTTGTAAAATGTTCTTTGATATCATCAATGTACGTCAGTGCACGAAGTTTACTGATATTTAGCGCTTTCATCCCTAAAGCACCACCAAATTTAAAGTGGTAACTAGCACTTGACGGTTGCTCTTCTACTAAAGGCTCGTAATAAGCAATTGCAGTATCCCAATCTTCTGCATAAGCCGCTATATCGCCTAAATATTCCCGGGTTTTAGCGTGTTTAGGATGCGCTTTTAAGTAGGCTGAAAAGAGTGGCTTAGCGTGCTCAAACTTTTCTGCCTTGAAATACGCTTCTGCCTTTTCATAATCAGCCTGCTGACCAAAAACCGAAGCAGTAAACAAGAGTGCAATTAAAAACTTCAAATGCATAAGTGGTTGTTTTTGCCAAATCTAAACAAAAAGCAGGCCACTATTAAAATGATTTTTTAATGATGTTAATAAAGAATTCAAAGGGTAACAGCTTGTCAAAAGGTAGTTTATTCCTCCGGAGGAAATTTTTCAAAAATCTTTTGAGCAATTTTTGTGTAATGAGTCACGCGTTCTTGAGGATTCGTGCTCACTTTTATATTGCTATCACTTACCGCTTGCCACACCAAAATATCTTTTTGCGCATCAACAAGATCCAAGGTTATGGTTTGATGGTTTTTATTACCGCCTAGCGGAATACCCGCTCCAACGCTTACCCCACCACCATAGCTTCCTCCGCCAATACCAACCCCAACCGAGTTACGCTGAACGTCTTCATACTCTTCTGCAATAATATTGATTAACACATCCGGAGTTTGAGATTTTGTAAATCCTTTGGCCTGCATTACCGCATCGGTAGCATCCATAAGTCGTTTTAAATCAAGCTGACTCAGGCCGCTATCCATTTCCGGCATAAAATTATAGGTTTGATATTGAGAAAAATCTATTTGCTCGTCATAGTCATAATCAACACGGGTGCTTCCACAGGAAATTGCTACCACCGCTAGTACGAGAATAAAAAAATGCTTCATCTTGTCTTTTGTTTTAAAAATAGACAATACGAAGCATCTTCTTAGTCAATAAAATCCTAAAACCGCAACTACTCTTCTACCGCAGGACGGTTGAGCATAGCCCACAAGCGATCTTTAAGTTGTGTAAGACCTTGCTGCGCTACTGACGATATAAACATATATTCAATAGGCAGATTTTTATCTAATTCTGCTTTGAGCTCAGCTTTGAGTTCAGCATCAAGCATATCGCTCTTTGTGATGGCAATTAGCCGATCTTTATCTAAAAGTTGCGGATTGTATTTCTCTAATTCGTGTAATAAGATCTGATACTGTTCTGTAATATCCGGAGCATCTGCCGGAATCATAAACAGCAAAGTCGAATTACGCTCAATGTGTCTAAGAAAACGATATCCTAACCCTTTTCCTTCTGCTGCACCTTCAATAATCCCCGGAATATCAGCGATTACAAAAGTTTGAAAATCCCGATACTGAACGATTCCTAAATTGGGTTTTAACGTCGTAAACTCATAATTGGCAATTTTAGGCTTTGCCGCAGTGATTACTGAAAGTAGAGTTGATTTTCCTGCATTAGGAAAGCCTACCAATCCCACATCTGCAAGCACCTTTAACTCCAAAGTCACATCAACTTCCTGCCCGTCAATTCCGGGTTGTGCATAGCGCGGAGTTTGATTGGTTGATGTTTTAAAATGTGAGTTTCCCAGACCGCCCATTCCGCCTTCGGCGATGATGAACTCCTGATCTTCTTCTGTGATCTCTTTTAAAATCTCTTGCGTTTCGGTGTCACGTATGACGGTCCCTAGTGGCACTTCAATATAAACATCTTCACCATCAGCTCCCGTACTGGTTTGCTTACCGCCATTTTCGCCGTGACCGGCCTTAATATGACGCTTGAATTTTAAGTGCAGTAGCGTCCATAGATTAGGGTTAGCGCGTGCGATAATATGACCTCCGCGACCACCATCACCTCCATCAGGCCCACCTTTTGCTACAAACTTTTCGCGTCGCAAATGCGCCGACCCAGCACCGCCCTTCCCAGAGCTCACGTGCATTTTTACATAATCAACAAAATTCCCTTCGGTCATCTTCTATTCTGTTTCTTTTAAAATACAAAAATAAACCGCTCTTGACAAAAGCGGTTTACTCTCAACACATTGGTTTATACAGCTTACAACGCATCAATAACGCTGCTTAGGCGTGTGGTGATTTCTTTGATCTCACCCACTCCATCAACGCCAAAATACTTATCCTGTTTTTGATAATAGCCTTTTAAAATTGCCGTCTCATCATAATATACTTTGATACGGTTGCGAATTACAGCCTCATCTGCATCGTCCTTTCTGCCGGAAGTTTTTCCACGTTCTAAAAGACGTTTCACCAAGATCTCATCATCAACTTCAAGAGCGATCATCGCAGCAACCTCAGTACCTTTTTCAGCAAGAAGTTTATCTAATGCTTCAGCCTGTGCTGTAGTACGAGGAAAACCATCAAAAATAAATCCGTTTGCATCTGGAGTTTTATCTACTGTAGCGCTTAACATATCAATTGTAACAGAATCTGGTACTAACTGACCTTTGTCTATATACGACTTTGCCAAGGTACCCAATTCGGTTGCGTTTTTAATATTATATCTAAACACATCTCCCGTTGAAATATGAACCAGATTATATTTTTCTTTTAAAAAAGAGGCTTGTGTACCCTTACCAGCTCCCGGAGGGCCAAACAATACCAGATTTGTCATTTTTGTGGTTTTTAGTTTATATATAGCATTGAGGTTACGCCCCAATCCGTTGTAGTCCAGACCGTATCCCACGATAAAATCATTAGGGATTTCCAGACCTACATAATGTATTTTATATTCTTTAGTATACGCCGCTGGTTTATAAAATAAGCTGGCGATGCGATATTTATTCACACCCGCGTTAACCATCATTTGGGTGATTTTTTCGATAGTATTCCCACTGTCTACAATATCTTCAATGATCACCACCTCTCGTTCTTCAAGATCAGCCTCTAATGGAATATGCGTCTGCACCTGACCGGTACTCGAGGTACCATCATACGAACTCATTTTAATAAATTCGATCTCACAATCACCATCAAATCTGCTCAACAATTCGGTTGCAAACTTATAAGCGCCGTTGAGCACCACAAGAAAAACCGGCTCTTTGCCTTTAAAATCAAGATTAATTTGCTCCGCTACCCTATCTATCGCCTGAAGTAATTTTTCCTCAGAAATATACTCCTCAAATTGAAGTCCGTTTAATGAAATCATGATTCGCTTGATGGTCGTTAGTGTCAGGCGGCAAAGATACATATTGTTCACGAATATCGCTTTGAGCCTTATTCAATTAGAATAGCTCGTGTAATCAAATTTTTAGCCTGAAGTATTTCGGGCGTTGCTTCGGCTTTCTCTGTGTAAAAAGTTACTTTTGTAGGACTAATTTTTTGCAGTAAAAAAGACCTAGAATTAATGACCTCATATTTTTCTTCAGATTTTAAACTCGCCATTTTAGGTGGCGGTCAATTGGGCAAAATGTTGCTTTATGAAACCCGCAAATTTGATATTCAAACCCTGGTTTTAGACCCTAATCCTGAAGCGCCTTCGCGGTTAGCCGCTAATTTTTTTCAGCAAGGTGATCTGATGGATTATGATACGGTGTATCAATTTGGAAAAAGAGCTGACATCGTAACTTTTGAGATCGAAGCAGTAAATGTAGATGCTCTTGAACAACTAGAAGCTGAAGGAATAACTGTGTATCCCAGCCCTAAAACGCTGAGAAAAATTCAGGATAAAGGGGTGCAAAAAGATTTTTACACCGAAAAAAATATCCCTACTGCACCGTATAAGAAATACCCTAATCTTGCTGATCTCAAGCTTGCGCTGACGGCCAATCAAAGTAGTTTTCCTTTTGTTTGGAAAAGCACCCAAGGCGGTTATGACGGTAAAGGAGTGCAGGTCGTTCGCTCACAAGAAGATCTTGAAAAATTGATAGACACGCCGTGCATCGCCGAAAGAATGATTCCTTTTAAGAACGAATTGGCAGTCATTGTTGTGCGCTCTCCTAAAGGCGAAGTAAAAACCTATCCTGTCGTAGAAATGGAATTTCATCCGGAGGCCAATCAAGTTGAATACGTGATCTGCCCTGGGCGCATTGATGATAAAGTCGCGACTAAAGCCCGCGAAGTTGCTACCCAAGTTTCAGAAGCCTTTGAGCACGTAGGACTTTTAGCAGTTGAAATGTTTCAGACCGAAGATGATGAAATTCTGGTTAATGAAGTGGCACCGCGCCCGCACAACAGCGGTCATTACAGTATTGAAGGCAGTTATACCAACCAGTTTGAACAACACCTGCGTGCAATTTTAAACCTTCCGTTAGGTGAAACCGAAAGTAAAATTGGAGCAGTAATGGTAAATCTTGTAGGTGCAGAAGGTCATACCGGAGATGTATATTATGAGAAAATCGAAGATATTATGGCGCTCAAAGGCGTAACACCTCACATTTACGGAAAACGGGAGACCAGACCGTTTAGAAAAATGGGGCACGTAACCATTGTTAATAGTGACTTGAGCGAAGCACGTAACATCGCCGAACAAGTTAAAAACGCTATTAGGGTCATCACCAAATAAATTCTGAACTTCAACAAAACAAATTCAATTAAAAGCACACAAGCGGAATAAAAAAACAAGTATGGTAGGAATAATCATGGGAAGCACCAGCGATATGCCGGTGATGCAAGCAGCGATAGATGTTCTTGAACAATTGGGAATCAAAACTGAAGTTGATATTGTTTCAGCACACCGCACTCCAGACAAATTGTTTGATTACGGAAAAAATGCTCACGAGCGTGGAATTCAGGTAATCATTGCCGGTGCCGGTGGCGCCGCACATTTACCAGGAATGATCGCATCTTTATCTCCGCTTCCGGTGATTGGTGTACCTGTAAAATCACGCAACTCTATTGACGGGTGGGATTCTGTGCTCTCTATTTTACAGATGCCGGGCGGTGTTCCTGTGGCAACTGTAGCCCTTGACGGTGCGCAAAATGCAGGCATTCTAGCCGCTCAAATTCTTGGCGCATCAGATGAGGCCGTTCGCAATCGCATCGTTGACTTTAAAACTGGGTTAAAAGAGAAGGTAATAAAAGGCGCTGCTTCGATCAAAAAGTAAACTTTTTTACTGCAAACCAACAGGAAGTATATGCCACTAAAAAGAGCCGTTAAAAACGGCTCTCAAGAAATGTATCAGGTAAATTAAAGTATTTATTAACCATTCTAAATATTATTAATCAAACCTTTCCTACATATCTAAATCAATATTTTATGGCTTAGCAAATTTACCTTAAAGTAACTATAATTTTCGCTAAAGGTATCATAATACTAGCTAAAATACATATAACCTAAAAAAGACTATAGAAAATTGAAAAATTCTGAAAATATACTACTTCAAAGTTTTGATATCGCACCTTTTGATGCGATACAAAATGAAGACTATAAGCCTGCGATTGAAGCAGCTATCACTCAAGCCCGACAAGAAATTGACTTCATCACAAACAATCCAGAGCCGGCAACTTTTGAAAATACGATTGCCGCATTGGACTATGCCGGATATCAATTAGACCGAGTTACGAGCATTTTTTTTAACCTCAACAGCGCCGAAACTAACGAGACGATTCAAAAAACAGCACAAGAGGTTTCTCCGCTACTATCAGAATTTTCTAATGATATTACGCTTAACGAAGCCTTGTTTAAACGTGTAAAAAATGTTTATGATTCCCGAGAGTCTCTTGAGCTTACAAGAGAAGAAGAAGTTTTATTAGACAAACGCTATAAAGGCTTTTCTCGCAACGGTGCTAATTTAGCTGAAGATAAAAAAGAGCGTTTACGTGAGATTGATACCGAATTGTCTAGGCTTTCATTGACCTTTGGTGAAAATATTCTTGCGGAAACAAACAAGTTTGAGCTTCATCTTACCGATGAAGCAGATCTTGCCGGTCTGCCCGAAAGTACCAAAGAAGCAGCCGCACAAACCGCTGAAGAAAAAGGTAAAGAAGGCTGGGTGTTTACGCTTGAATACCCAAGCTATATTCCGTTTATGAAGTATGCTGAAAACCGCGAATTGCGTAAAAAAATGGCGATAGCCTTTGGCGCAAAAGGTTTTCATAATGACGAACTAGACAATCAGGAGAACGTGCTTAAAATTGTTAAGCTACGTCAGGAGCGTGCTAATCTTCTGGGGTATAAAACGCACGCACACTTTGTACTTGAAGAGCGTATGGCCAAAAGCCCTGAAAATGTAGAGCTTTTTTTACAGGATTTACTCGAGAAAGCTAAACCTGCGGCTGAACGTGAATTTACGCAACTTGCCAACTTCGCTAAGAAACGCGATGGCATTGAAGAACTTCAAAAATGGGACAGCGCTTTTTATTCTGAAAAATTAAAGCAAGAACTTTTCGAATTGGATGACGAGCAATTGAAGCCGTATTTCAAGTTAGAGAATGTTATTGACGGTGTTTTCACCATAGCCCAGAAATTATACAAGCTGCGTTTTGTTGAAGTACAAGACATTCCTAAGTATCACAAAGACGTAAAGACCTATCAGGTTTTTGATGACCAGGATAATTTCATCGCCATCTTTTATGCTGATTTTCATCCGCGTGCCGGGAAACGAGCCGGAGCTTGGATGACGCAATACAAAGGGCAGTTTAAAAAAGACGGTGTGAATGAACGACCACACGTTTCTAATGTGTGTAACTTTACAAAGCCAACCGCCTCAAAACCGTCTTTGTTAACCTTTAATGAGGTTACTACGTTGTTTCACGAGTTTGGCCACGGACTCCACGGAATGCTGGCGAACACCACCTATCCTAGCCTGTCTGGACCATCTGTTTACTGGGATTTTGTTGAATTACCAAGTCAAGTTTTAGAGAACTGGTGTTACGAGCCTGAGGCTTTAGAACTATTTGCCAAGCATTACGAGACCGGAGAAACCATCCCGATGGTTTTGATCGACAAGATCAAAAAAGCAGCCAACTTTCAAGAAGGGATGCAAACGCTTCGCCAGTTGAGTTTTGGCATTTTAGATATGTCTTGGCACGGTGCAGACCCTAGCGGAATAACCGACGTAAAAGCGCATGAAAAAGCGGCTTTTGAAAACACCAAACTCTACCCGGATGTTGCCGAGAACTGTATGAGTGTTTCATTCTCTCACATTTTTCAAGGTGGATATTCTAGCGGATACTACTCCTACAAATGGGCAGAGGTCTTGGATGCTGATGCTTTTGCTTACTTTAAAGAAAACGGTATTTTTAATGCTGAAGTCGCACAAAAATTTAAAGATCACGTACTCTCTCAAGGAGGCACCGAAGACCCTATGGTTTTATACAAGCGCTTCCGCGGAAAAGAACCTAATCCTGAAGCACTTTTAAAAAGAGCCGGATTGATTAAATAGAAAAGCTTAAGCCTCATCACTTGATGAGGCTTTTTTATTTATTCTTTTCCTCGATCCATTTACTCATAAACTTAGAAGCTTGAAGCGATTGATGCCAAAGCATTGCGCCTGTAAAATTTGAAAGGCGATGGGTTTCCAGATTGTCTTGTAAATCACCTAAGCGCTTTTTAAAAACAGAATTCCACGCTTCTTTAGAAAAGCGTTGATTTACAATGATTGCCCCATTGGCTTGCGCTTCTGCAAATTTATTCTTGTCCTTATATAATGCGATTGCAGCTTCTGCAAAGGCTTTAGGATCATCGACAACGCTTCCGTTAAAGTCTAGTTCGCCGTGCATTCCTTCTGCACCTACGCTTGTCGTTACTGCAGGTGTTCCGCATTGCATTGCGTCCAGTAATTTTCCTTTTAATCCTGCTCCAGTAAGTAAAGGCGCGAGTAACACCCGAGCCTCTTCAATAACTTCGTGTGCGCTTTCGGCTCTGCCCAAAACATAAAAATGCTCTTTAGGATTGTGCAACTGCGTATGCTTTTCTGCGGGATACGAACCGTAAACACGCATTTCGGCATCCGGTAACTGCTTACGAATGAGCGGCCAGATTTCCGTTTTTAAATACCGCACCGAAAGCCAATTCGGTTCGTGTCTAAAATTCCCGATCGTCACAAAATGCTTCCGCGTCTCAAAAGATTTCCAGGCCTGCTGCTCTTCCGAGGTAATTGGTGCAACCATAAACGGCAAGTACAACAATTGCGCTTCGGGCACTTTAAAAAACTCCTGCAGCAACTGCATTTCAGCTTCCGAAATAATTAACGAGAGATCACAACGATAGATACTGGCGAGCTCGCGCTTTGCGTAATCGGTATGCAAATGCCTTTCAGAAAAGGCTTCATTTGCTTTTAGAGCAGCCTCTCTCCCCTTTCTCAAACCGTGCAAGTCTATCGTTTCTAAAACACGTAGCGCACCCGGACACTGCTCTTTTACCCGCCAACCGAATTGCTCTTCGATCACGAACTTGTCAAACAACACCAGATCGGGATTGAGTTCTTTGATAAAGACATCAAATGAAGCGTTGTTCAATTGAATATTGTGCGTTTGTACACCTAGCTCCTCCAAGTCTTCAGCGTAAGGCGTTTTACCGGCTGCGCAAGCAAAACTCACAGCATACCCCTGTGCTTGCAAGCTCTCGAGCAGTTGCATAATGCGCGTTCCCGCCGCAGACGAAACCGGCTCCGGCCAAACATTACCTATAATCAATGCGTTCATAGCGCAAAGATAGTTTTACTACAGCAGTAAACAACCTCACTGCAAGCCCTTGAGGTGTTTGTTGCAAACTGGCTACAAATTTTGAATCAAGCCTTTAGAAATTATACCTATTGTCGGTGCCAATAAAATAAGTTTCAATAATTACTGAAACTTTAAAATATTTAATTATATTTGAGTATGGAATTCAATGAAGCAAAAGCACAATTTTTACAAACTTGGGGCGCATTAGGGTCTCAATGGGGCATTAATAAAACCATGGCGCAAATTCATGCATTATTAATGATCTCTCCAGATTCGCTTTCTATGGAAGATGTGATGGAAGAGTTGCAGATCTCTCGTGGTAATGCCAGTATGAACCTGCGCGGACTTATTGACTGGGGCATTGTATATAAAGAATACAAACCCGGTGAGCGTCGGGAGTATTTTAAAGCTGATCAGGATGTAGATTCGCTGGCGCGCAAGATTGCTGTGGAACGCAGCAAACGGGAGATCAAACCGGCACTTCGCGTTCTAGAAGGCGTAAAAAACTTTGACGAAACCGATGAAAGTCCGGAAGCTTTAAAGTTTAAAATGAAAACGCAAGAGCTCCACGATTTTGTGAATAAAGCAGATACAATGCTTGAAAAAATCGTCAACCAAAAAGAAAACTGGATCACCAAAACTATCATGAAGCTGATGACCTAGCTTAAGCTTAGGTTTCTAAGGAATAAATTCAGGCTGAGAGGAATTTTCCAGAAACACTCATAATTAAAAATTTCAATATTTTCTGAAAGTTTAAAAATAAAGATATGAATACACTCTACTATTTTATTATTACAGGAGGAATTGGTCAAATTTTCACTGCGTTGATTTATCCATACATCAGACATCGGGTTTTTGACTGGTATAACGATGTTAAACAGCTTAAACCTCTAAACCAAGAGATTGCAAGAACTTACGGTCATTACATTCAAGGGCTAAATTTTTCTTTTGGCTTGATTGCTATTCTAATTCCAAGGCATTTAGCCAACGGAAGTGTCTTAGCACTTGCGCTTACGTTGCTTATTGCAGCATATTGGGTAGGTAAAGTTGCCACTCAAATCGCATACTATCCAATGTATGACATTCCTAAAAATCCAATCTTTAAAATAGGAAGTTACGGTATGAATACACTTTTTGTATTCTTTGCGACGCTTTACACTGCTCTTTGCGCTTTCAATCTTTATCAATTGCTCTAAACCAAAAAAGCGCCACTCGTTATGAATGGCGCTTTTTATTTTAAGTTTCAGAAGACTAAGCTTCTTCCATATACTCTTCAATTGGAGCACAGGTACAGATTAGGTTTCGGTCCCCGTAAGCATCATCTACTCTACGTACAGAAGGCCAGAATTTGTTATCTGCAACATACTCCAGCGGATAAGCTGCTTGCTGGCGCGTATACGGTAAATCCCAAGTTTCAGCAGTCAACATATGCATCGTGTGCGGTGCATTTTTAAGCACGTTATTATCATTATCTGCAGTTGCCTGATCGATCTCTTTTCTAATACTGATCATTGCATCACAAAAACGATCTAACTCCTGCTTGCTTTCACTCTCTGTAGGCTCGATCATCATTGTTCCTGCAACCGGGAAAGATACCGTAGGCGAATGAAAACCGTAATCAATTAAACGCTTAGCGATATCAACCACCTCGATCCCATTATCTTTAAATGGACGACAATCGATGATCATCTCGTGAGCCGCACGTCCTTTTTCACCAGAATACAATACTTCAAAAGCACCTTTTAAACGCTCTTTGATATAGTTGGCATTTAGAATGGCAGCTTCCGTAGATTGTTTCAGCCCATCTGCGCCTAGCATTTTGATGTAGGCATAACTGATCAAACATACTAAAGAAGATCCCCAAGGTGCTGCGGAAATAGCAGAAATTGCCTGTTCGCCTCCAGTCTTGATCACCGGGTTCGTTGGTAAAAACGGAACCAGCTGCTCTGCCACACAAATAGGTCCTACGCCTGGTCCTCCACCACCGTGAGGAATTGCAAAGGTTTTATGCAAGTTAAGGTGACAAACATCGGCACCAATTTTACCTGGATTGGTCAAACCAACCTGCGCATTCATATTGGCACCATCCATATACACCTGACCACCGTTCTCGTGAATGACCGAAGTAATTTCTTGAATCGCGCTCTCATAAACTCCGTGCGTTGATGGATAGGTCACCATCAAGGCAGCAAGGTTATCTTTATATTTCTCAGCTTTATCACGAAGATCCTCAACGTCGATGTTTCCTGCTTCTGTAGCTTTAGTAACTACTACCTGCATCCCGGCCATTACGGCACTTGCAGGGTTTGTCCCGTGAGCAGAAGATGGAATTAAGCAAATATTTCTATGATGATCATTTCTACTTTCGTGGTAGGCTTTAATCACCATCAATCCGGCATATTCTCCTTGCGCTCCGGAATTAGGCTGAAGACTTGTTCCCGCAAAACCGGTAATTTCGGTTAATTGATCTTCTAATTTTTTAAGAACCGTTTGATATCCTTCGGCTTGTTCTACGGGTACAAACGGGTGAATTCCGCCCCAGCGTGCATCACTTAGCGGAAGCATTTCGGCGGCAGCATTCAGCTTCATCGTACACGATCCTAACGAGATCATACTGTGATTTAACGAAAGATCTTTACGCTCTAAACGCTTGATGTAACGCATCAACTCCGTTTCAGAATGATAGCTGTTAAACACCTCGTTGGTCATAAATTCTGTTTTACGACCTAAAGCTTCCGGGATCGTGATCTCGTCAACCAAAGCTTCTAAATGCGTAAATTCTTTACCTAAAGCTTCAGCAAAAACGGAAATAACTTTATTAAGATCAGAAAGGCTTGTCGCTTCGTTTACCGCGATTGAAACAGTTTCAGCATCCGGATAGTAAAAGTTGATCTCGTTTGCTTCTGCATACTTGCGCACTGTAGCCGCATCTGTTTTTACACGAATGGTGTCAAAATAAGCAGTATTCAATTGATACAACCCTAAACTTTCTAACGCATCGGCAAGTGTCGCTGCAGTACGCTGAATTTTGGTCGCGATGTATTCAAGACCTTTTGGTCCGTGATACACGCCATACATTCCCGCCATTACCGCAAGAAGCACTTGAGCTGTACAAATGTTTGAAGTCGCTTTATCGCGCTTGATATGTTGCTCACGGGTTTGAAGCGCCATACGTAACGCACGGTCTCCATTGCGATCTTTGGTCACCCCAATGATACGCCCCGGAATATTTCTTTTAAATTCTTCACGTGTCGCGAAATAAGCAGCGTGTGGCCCACCATATCCTAACGGAATTCCAAAGCGCTGGGTAGTACCCACTACAACATCTGCTCCTAAATGCCCTGGTGATTCTAAAAGCACCAAACTCATTATATCTGCTGCAACAGCAACTTTAATGTCTGCTTCTTTCGCTTTAGCAATAAATCCGGCATAGTCGTGAACTTCCCCTGATGCTGAAGGGTATTGCAATAAAGCTCCAAAGAAATCTGAACTAAAGTCAAATTCTTGCGGATTTCCTATAACCAACTCTACACCTACCGGAAGCGCTCGTGTTTCTAATACAGATAAGGTTTGTGGCAATACTTCTTTATCAACAAAGAATTTAACCACATCGTTTTTCTTTTGAGCTCGGCTGCGAACTGCTGCGAGAAGCGTCATCGCCTCTGCCGCTGCGGTAGACTCATCAAGTAATGAGGCATTAGCAAGTTCCATCCCGGTTAGATCGCTAATCATCGTCTGGAAGTTCAATAAAGCTTCAAGACGACCTTGAGCGATCTCCGCTTGATACGGCGTATAAGCTGTGTACCAACCCGGATTCTCTAAAATATTACGCTGAATAACCGCAGGGATTTTAGACTCGTGGTATCCTAAACCAATGTAGGTTTTAAACAGTTTGTTTTTATTTGCCAAAGCATTGATGTGCGTGGCATACTCATACTCACTAAGCGCCGGCTCCAGATCAAGGGCTTTTTTCAATTTAATTCCATCAGGTAAGGTCTCATAGATCAATTGATCTATAGTTTCTGCCCCGATCGCTTTTAACATCTCCTCTTTCTCCTCAGGTCTTGGACCAATGTGTCTTAGTGAAAAAACATCTGTTCTCATATGCAATTTATGTGTGTTTAGAATGGCGCAAAAGTACAATTTCAGATATATATTTTCATCGATATACCTCCTACTTTTTTAACCACTTAAAGCACTTATTAACAGTTGCTGTATCTTTACCTGATGAAATCTCTCAAAGGCCTTTTTGATTTTTATATCAACAGCAGTATACACGTGGCCTTTGCTGTGCTAGCGCTTGCATTGATTACCGAAAAACAACTGGATCTTGAACTAGATCTCTACTTCAATCTCTTTATTTTTTTAGGAACCATTACCGGCTATAATTTTGTGAAATACGCTGCTCTCGCCGGTCTGCATCACAGAAACCTCACCGATAGGCTTAAAATGATACAGACGTTTTCATTTATATGCTTTATCGGCTTAGTGTATGTGGCTTATCAATTTACGGTTAGCTTTTGGATTTCCTGTATTCCTTTGGCTTTGCTCACTGTTCTTTATGCAATTCCTTTTTTACCGCATAAAACCAACTTAAGAAAAGTGCCCTCGATTAAAATATTTATCATCGCCGCAGTCTGGGCCGGGGTAACGGTATATTTACCGGTCGCTTATAATGTTACTAATTTTTCTACCGAATTTTATCTCGAAATCGCCCAACGTTTTATGCTGGTACTCGCTTTAATTATTCCATTTGAAATACGCGATCTAACCTACGACTCTAACGCGTTGGGAACGCTTCCGCAAGTATTAGGCATAAAAAAAACCAAGCTAATTGGTTTATCAATGGTTTTGGGATGTATATTTCTTGAAGTATTTAAAGCCAATGCATTAAGCACTTATGCTATTCTATTTCTTACAGCTTTAGCGATCATTAGATCCAGCAGTAAGCAGCCTCATTATTATGCATCTTTTGCAGTGGAAGGAATCCCTATTCTTTGGGGAATTTTTATTCTGGCGTTTTAGCTAGTTCACGCTCTAGTTCTTCACGAATGCGCTTCTTACACTCAGGAGTCATATGCTTGCACTTAGAGTCTTTTAGCAGATGGGTAAGCTTGGCGTTACGCTCAGAATACTTAACGCATTTTGAACATATAGATCGGTGCAATTTTACGCTTAGCTTCTCCACAAAAGAGATCTCTTCATATTGACCTCTATCACAAATTTGTCTAGCCTCCTTACAATTAATAAATAGTTTCATGCTTTATAACCAGTTTTCTTCTAAGCAACTCGCCAGTGCTGTACGGGCTCTGTGAATGATCACCCACAAGTTAGACGGCGTAATATCAAATTCTTTACAAATAGTTTCAGTATCCTGCCCTTCGATGGTTTTTTTTCTAAAAATAGCCGCCTGTTTCTCAGGCAACTTCCCTAAGCAGGCATAGATCGCCACGCCCAGCTCAGTATTTTCTAGTTCATCTTCAGCAGTACGATCAAAAGGGTCAGCAACGCGCTCTTCAAGCCAGTCACCACCTTCCTCATCATCGGCGTAATTCATACGCACTTCGGCTTTTCCTTTTTTTGAATTTATCTTGCGATAATAGTCAATTATTTTTCGTTTTAAAATAGAAATCAGCCACGTACGCTCGCTGGCTTCTCCTTTAAAATTTTTCATTGACTTCAATCCCGCCAAAAAGGTTTCAGAAATTATATCTTCGGCCACCTCCTTATCGTTCACCTTTACAATCGTGTAATTGTAGAGGTAATCAGAATATTTATCCACCCATTTTTGGGGATCGAGTTGGTGGTCTGCCATAATTGGTAAGTCAGTTATAGAACAAGCCGCAAATTTACGTAATTCTCAACAGTAGGCTAAAAGTAAAATTATTTTCGTCAATAGTAACATAAGAAAGCCTTATATCCATCTAAGAAAACTACCTCAGGGCAAGCCTCAGAGTATTACACCCTTTGGCGGCGCCAATAAATCAACCTAATCTGTTACATTTGCTGCTTTATCAAGTAAACTAAAAACCGGTGTACGAAAAAACTTTTCCCAATAAACGCTACGCAATTACCGCGCGCTTCTTAAATGAAGTGCTGCCCAAAGAAGCAAAAATTCTAGATTTGGGAGTTGAAAATCCTTTTTCTGAAATTATGAAGACTGAAGGATATTCGGTTCAAAACACCTCTGGAGAAGATCTGGATCTTGACACCACAGCTGTAAAAAACACCACTGTAGATGCGGTCACAGCCTTTGAAATCTTTGAACACCTGCTAGCGCCTTTTAACGTTTTAAAGGACATTGAAGCCGATAAGCTTGTGGCGAGTATTCCGCTTAAATTGTGGTTTTCACCTGCTTACCAAAGTAAAACTGACGCTTGGGATCGTCATTATCATGAGTTTGAAGATTGGCAGTTTGACTGGCTTTTAGAGAAATCAGGTTGGGAAATCAAAAAGCGGGAAAAATTCACGCATCCGGTAAAGAAAATAGGTTTTAGACCTTTACTTCGACTTTTTACCCCGCGCTATTACCTTATTTACGCAGAGCGAAAATGAAACTAGTAATCATCATACCGGCGTATAACGAGGCTGCACTAATCGGCAAAACCTTAGACTCGCTTCTGGCGCAACGTTTTTCGGCAGAAAAAATAGTTATTGTTGATGATGGAAGCACCGATGAAACTCCCAACGTCGTTATGAAGTATGCCGAAAAGAATCCTTCCATTCAACTGATACAGAAATCTTCTGAAGCTGCACATTTGCCCGGAAGCAAAGTCGTGCAGGCATTTAATTACGGTTTGGAGCGTTTAGATGCTGATTATGACATTTTGTGCAAATTCGATGCAGATTTGATTTTTCCTGAAAACTATTTAGAAACCGTCGTTAAGTCTTTTCAACAAAATCAAAATTTGGGGATGTACGGTGGTTTTTGCTATGTAGAACGCAACGGCTCTTGGGAACTCGAAAACCTCACCAATAAAGATCACATACGCGGCGCGCTTAAAAGTTACAGAAAAGCGTGTTTTGAAGCCATTGGCGGACTCAAAACAGCGATGGGCTGGGATACTTTAGACGAATTACTGGCGCAATATCACGGCTGGGCAGTTGACACCAATGAAGCGCTGCACGTAAAACACCTAAAACCTACCGGACACACGTATTCAGCAAAAGCAAAATATAAGCAAGGCGAGGCCTTCTACGGGATGCGCTACGGGCTTGCGCTAACTGCAATCGCTTCAGGTAAATTGGCGTTTAGAAAGAAAAGCTTCAAGCTCTTTAGAGACTACCTCAACGGCTATTTTAAGGCACAAAAAAAACACCTTCCGTTTTTGGTTACCCAAGAAGAAGGTGCTTTTATACGAAAACTCCGCTGGAGTAAAATCAAGCAGAAATTATTCTAAAACCTCACTGATCACCGTTCCGGTGGTGCCATTAGGATCTTGAATTCCTAAAAGTGCAGCAACCGTAGGAGCGATGTCGGTAATTACCGTTTGCTCAAATGTATGACCGTTTTTAATTCCGTTTCCGTAGAATAACAGAGGCACGTGGGTGTCATAACTGTACGGTGTTCCGTGAGAAGAACCTGTAGGACCGCCGGTTAAATAGCCCGGATCTAGAATAAAAAACACATCGCCACTACGCTCTTGATCAAAACCTTTTTGAACCAACGCAGCCACGCCGCTATCGTAAGAACCTTGCTCCATCTGAGCGCGCGTATACACCTTGCTGATGTTTTTATGCTGAAGCGCAAAATGCTTTATATCTTTTTGCAAAGCTTCTGCGTCGATGCTTTCATCAGCTAGCACGGTATATCTAAAAAACACCTGATCGTTAGAAATATCTTCGATTAAATCATCTCTCCCATATTTCTGTTGAATGAACGTCTCTAGCTCATTTCTAAAACTGCGTATATCAAAATAGCCTGAAGGAATTTTTTTATCACTTAAAAAAGAAGGAACGTGAACCGCCGCGTGATCAGCAGTTAAAAACACGGAGTAGTTTCCTTTACCTACTTTTTTATCTAGTTCGCTAAGAAGTTTTGCGATCTCAAGATCCAGACGTACATAAGTATCTTCAACCTCTTTTGAATTTACTCCAAAATTGTGCCCTACATAATCAGTACAGCTATAGCTTACCGCAAGAAAATCGGTATCTGCATCCTGACCAAGATCTTCGCCCTCTAAAGCAGCAAGTGCAAAATCAGTGGTGATCGAGTTTCCGTAAGGGGTTGTTTTCAAAATACTATAACCTCCATTCTCTTTTCCTAATTTCTTCAAATCGTATGGAAAAGTCGCTGTTTCCTTTCCTCTAAAACCGCCTTCATAAGCATTAAGATCTTCACCACTTTCTACGTAGGTTTTAATTGGTTTATAGGTATCCCAATCCTTCATATAGGCTTTAGCCGGCTTTTTCTTATTAAAGTCTTTCACCCATTTTGGCAATTCATCCATATAGTAAGTGCTGGTGATAAACACGCCTTCGTCACCACCCTGAAACCAATAGGCGCCATTTGCGGTATGCCCTGCCGGAAGGATCGCACCACGATCTTTAATTGAGATCCCTATGGTTTTTCCGCGCATTTGAGTGTGCAATCTGTTCTGATCTGTGATGGTTGAAGTACGCATACGTCGTGGAGACATTTGACCCGGCCCTACAGCATCTGTGCCTACAGAAGCCACTGTAGTATCTTCGGCGCAGTACACATGTTTTTTCTCAAATTTATTATACCAATCGTTAGAAATTATCCCGTGATTTTGCGGAGTTGTTCCTGTGTAAATCGAAGTATGCCCGGGTGCCGTTTTGGTGGGCATATAATTATAGTGGTTGTTTCGGCAATCAAAGCCTTCATTCTGGAGGCGTTTAAAACCGTCTTCTCCATATTGATTTTCAAATCGTGTAAGATAGTCGTAGCGCATTTGGTCAACCACAATACCTACAACAAGTTTAGGTTTTTGTGAAGTTTTCTGACCAAAGGATACCGTACCAGTCAAGGCTATTAAACCAAGCGCCAGTGACTTTAAGGGTGATAAATTCATTCTATATTTTTTTTAGACACACAAAGCTAAAGCATAAGAGGCAAGATGTAAGTTTAAGTTAATCTTAAATATGCATCCCGCCTATTTTTGCTATTTTTAGACCTGAAAAAATAACTATGGGATACCTTAAAGAGATAGGTCTTTATTTTATGATGCTTAAGGGTGTTTTTATCAAACCCACTAAAACATCAGTACTACGCAATTTAGTTCTTAAAGAAATTGATGACCTTATCATTGGCTCTTTAGGTATTGTCTGTTTCATCTCCTTCTTTGTAGGCGGTGTGGTTGCTATTCAAACCGCATTGAATATGGACAACCCTATTCTTCCCAAGTCGCTCATTGGTTTTGCTTCGCGACAGTCAATAATCTTAGAATTCGCTCCTACATTTATCTCTATTATCATGGCTGGTAAAGTAGGCTCTTTCATCACTTCGAGTATTGGTACGATGCGCGTTACTGAGCAAATTGATGCTTTAGAAGTAATGGGAATCAACTCTTTAAATTATCTAGTGTTCCCTAAAATAATCGCGATGTTGTTCTACCCATTTGTGATTGCAATCGCTATGTTTTTAGGAATTTTAGGTGGATATGCCGCTGCGGTTTTCGGTGGCTTTGCAACCGGAGATCAGTTCATACAAGGGCTTCAGGAAGAATTCGTTCCGTTTCAACTGATTTATGCGTTTATAAAAACCTTTGTTTTCGCGCTTTTGCTGGCGACCATCCCATCCTATTTTGGATATTATATGAAAGGTGGCGCGCTTGAAGTAGGTAAAGCAAGTACCACATCTTTTGTATGGACTAGTGTTTTTATCATTTTAACCAATTATATCATCACTCAATTACTTTTAAGCTAATGATCGAAGTACAAAATTTAAAGAAAGGATTTGGCGGAGATGAATTGGTTCTAAAAGGAATCTCTACAACATTTGACAAAGGAAAAACCAATTTAATTATTGGTCAGAGTGGTTCGGGTAAAACGGTATTTTTAAAATGCCTTCTAGGACTTTTTAGACCTACGGAAGGTAAAATTCTTTATGACGGCGAAGCTTATTCTGAACTTTCGTCAGAAAAACAACGCACCCTGCGTGAGCAAATGGGAATGGTTTTTCAAGGAAGTGCTTTGTTTGACTCCATGACGGTTGAAGAAAACATAATGTTTCCGCTGAAAATGTTTACCAAACAACGCAAAGCAGAACGCCGGGAACGTGCCAATGAAGTAATTGAACGCGTAAACCTGATCAATGCAAATAACAAACTTCCGTCAGAAATTTCAGGAGGAATGCAAAAGCGTGTTGCGATTGCGCGAGCCATTGTAAACAATCCAAAGTATTTGTTTTGTGATGAACCCAATTCTGGTTTAGATCCGCGTACAGCGACGCTTATTGATAACCTTATTCAAGAGATCACACACGAGTATGAGATCACAACGATCATCAATACACACGATATGAACTCTGTTATGGAAATTGGTGAAAAGATCGTGTTCCTTCAAAAAGGTCATCTCGCTTGGGAAGGCTCTAAAGAAACCATCTTTAAAGCCGACAATGATGACGTGACCAATTTTGTATATTCTTCAGATCTGTTTAAAAAAGTGCGCGAAGCGGTTCTTAAAGAGAATCAATAACGCGCAACCGAAAGGGTATCAAGATTATATTTCACTTTTAACCAAGCTTTCAATTTCGCCTCCTCATTACGTTTTGTTCGCTCAGAAAGTGAAGGCTTCCATTCGATCAAAAATGTTGGTATCGTATCTGCTTTTTCAAAATTGGTATTGATCGTATTTGAAAAACCAAAGCGTGCGATATTCTCATAATTTATATGCACCTCTTCACTCAAGCTCTGAAAAGGCAAAGCCGAAGCTTTAAGCCGATTGATCTCATCTTCTAGCAACTGTATTTGCGAATTCTTATCTGCCAATGCCTGCTGGTTGTTTACATATAAATCTTCAAGAATACCAGATTTTACGGCACTAGAAAGCTGCTCTGCCATTTGCGACGATTGATCTGATCCTTGATGAATTTTCAAACTTACATCAGCAAGAGAAGCATCTTCAGTCAATTGCGTGTACCATTCTTCGATCTTCGCTTTCGGAACCAAAGCACCAATCAAGTATACATCTATTCGTTTTGATTTATAATCCTGCGAAAACTTAACCACCTCAGCACCTTCATAACGTATTACGCGGGTGACATAATCTTTAGTTGCTGACGTAAACACCTGCTCTTTATATAGAATATAAAACAGATATAAACTTGGGATCATCACCACCAAAGCGATTAAGGATGCCATTTGAGTCACAAAGCGTCTGCGTTTAGAATTGGCATACTTCACCATCGGGAAGCGTAAAAATTTAGCTACCAAAAACGTAGAAAGCGCTATAAAAACAGCATTGATCGAGAAAAGGTAAAACGCTCCCGCATAATAATGCCATTCTCCCATAGCAAGACCATAACCCACTGTACAAAGCGGTGGCATTAAAGCCGTCGCGATCGCTACACCAAAAATCACACTGGCGATAGTCCCTTTTTTAGTTTTAGCAACGATTAGGGCAAGTCCACCAAAGATAGCAACCAATACATCTAAAATAGTTGGGTAGGTTCGCGCTTCAAGTTCAGGAGTGAGCTCAGAGATAGGAGAAACTGCAAAGTAAAGCGTAGCGGTAAGCACACTTAGAATGATCATCACCGCAAGGTTGATGAGTGATCGCTTTAGCGTTTCTATATCGTTAATAGCAAGAGAAAGTCCGATACCTACAATAGGTCCCATAAGTGGAGAGATAAGCATCGCTCCTATTACCACCGCGGTACTGCTCACATTTAAACCAATGGAAGCAACAAAAATGGAAAAGATCAAAATCCAAGCGTTGTGTCCTTTGAACGATATATCCTTTTTTACCGCTTCAATGGTAGAATCCCGATCGGTATCGCTCCGAATGTCTAATAATTCTGATAAAAATACGCGTACGCTGCGCCATAGGCTCTTGGCATCACGCTTTACCGCCTCATTAGAAACATTATCCTCAACTTTCTTTTGTTCTTCCATGGAATATTAAACCAAGTCTGACCCAAATTGTTTTTCAACTTCAGCACGTATAATTTTTACGTCTTGCTCTTTGGCTTTGGGCATAATCACCAAAACGTCATCGCTATCTACAACGATATAATCGTTGAGTCCTTCTACGACCACAACTTTCCCTTTTTCAGAACGAATAAGATTGCCTTGTGCTTCACGCAACACCGTTTTAGCATTTACAATGACATTTTCATCCTGATCCTTTTCTAAGTTGTCGTAAAGTGCGCCCCATGCTCCTAAATCACTCCAATCAAAGGTTGCCGGGATTACTCCAACGTGACCACTTTTTTCAAGAATCCCGTAATCGATACTGATGTTCTCTGCTTTGGCATAGTTATCCAAAATAAATTGCTGCTCTGCTTCGGTATTTAAAGCCTCAAAACCTGAGTTAAACAACGCATACATTTCCGGAAGGTATTTTTCAAAAGCTTCTATAATGGCTCTGGCGCTCCAGATAAAGATTCCGGCATTCCAAGAATAATTACCTTCTGCTAAAAACTGTTTAGCCGTAGCATAATCCGGTTTTTCTTTAAAAGCCTTTACCCCTTTTACAGCGGCTGATGACGCGTTATACTGAATGTACCCGTAGCCGGTATGCGGAAATGTAGGTTCGATGCCTAAGGTAACCAGCAATTTTTCTTCCGAAGCATCTTCGGCACACGCTTCAAAAGCCGTATTTAGGTCGGTTAAAAAAGCTTTCTCATTTTCAATCCAGTGATCGCTAGGTGCTACGATCATTACACCGTCAGGGTTGGCTTTATAGATCTTTAGCGCAGCCAGCAAAATACAAGGTGCAGTATTGCGCATCGCAGGTTCTAGAACGATATTCTCATCTCTAACTTCTGGAAGTTGCTCGTTTACCAAGTCCTTGTACTTTTCGTTAGTTAAAACCAACACGTTTTCTGAAGGTACGGTTTGAGACAAGCGTCCAAAAGTGCGCTGGATCAAGGTTTCTCCGGCACCTAAAATATCATGAAATTGCTTAGGATAACTTGCTTTGCTCAGTGGCCAAAAACGGGAACCTACGCCCCCGGCCATTATAATTGCATAGTAGTTGTGGTTTGTCATCTGGTGTTATTAAGTTAAAAGTTCAACCTCGGCGTTAGGTTGAAACAAGTATACTTTTCCTGTAGCGGTCTCTACACATTCATACCGTTTTACGCGACGTTCTCCTTTTTGAAAAACTTTGCCGTTGTAGAGTTTAAAGAGACTACCTCTCGGAATTTCAAATATATAGTTTTTATCGTTGGGTGGATCAAATTGCTTGAGCGCCAAAGATAATTTAGCATCTGTATCGCTACTCGCTTTGGGATTTTTAAAGTGATTGGCGATAACCGGTAAAAGTTGCTTCGGAAAGATCTCAGGTCGTATAAACGGCAGCATTAAATTCTGAAACGTGTACTTCCACTCTTTCCCGTGAGGCTTAATTCGGTTACCAAATTTCACAAAAGCCACTAAGTGGGCGATCTCATGAATTAAGGTTATCAAAAAACGATACGAATTTAAATTGGTATTCACGGTAATTTGATGTCCGCCGTTAGGCAAACGTCTATAATCTCCGTGACGGGTAACACGCTCATCAACAATCTTAAGGTGAACACCAAAGTTCTTGATCAACTCAAAAACCGGATCCACCGCTTGTTCTGGTATGTATTTCCCTAAAATCTGCTTCATAGTCTATGGCGTAGAAGCCGAAACCTGCAAAACTTTCCCGTTGTAAAATGCGTTTCCGGTAAGCGCAAAGTTTTTAATATACGCTGCCATCTCTTGAGCAGAAAGTGGCGCTTGATACCACGGAAAGGCTTCTTCTAGCATTTCGGTTTGCACTGCACCTAAAGCCAATACATTAAACGCTATTCCTTGTTCTTTATATTCTTCGGCAAGCAACTCACTTAAAGTGATCACCGCACCTTTACTCGAACTGTAAGCCGCAAGACCGGCAAATTTCATACTGCCTTGTATGCCACCCATACTGCTCACTGTTACCACGTGACTTCCTGACTTCATAAAAGGTAATACGGCCTGCGTCAAAGTTGCAACTCCAAAAACATTAACCTCATAAACTTTCTGAAAGTCTGATTGTGTAAGACTTTCAAAGGGTTTATTGATCAATGCTCCGGCATTATGAATCAAAACATCAGCACTACCTCCCCATTCAGTCTTTACAAAAGACGCTACTTTATGTAAATCTTCAGTCTTAGATATATCAAAGGGAAGAGCCTCAATGCGCTCTAATGCTTGTTCTTTTAAAGGTTTCTCGTTTCGGGACAAGGCCAATACGTGATGCCCTTCCGAAGCAAACAGTTTAGCCATCTCAAAACCAATTCCACGGCTCGTTCCGGTAATTATTATCTTCTTACTCATACCAAATAATTTCTTGAGACGCGCTATTTGCCATACCTTCAACTCCCGGAATCAACTGATTCACAATATTCGCTACGTGTTCAAAATTCATAGCAGCTGCCTCATCTCCAACTTTATGATAATGATCAAAGTTGGTAAAATCAAAGGTTGAAACCGTCTGCGCCGGAATTTTAAACTGCTCATAAAACGCATAATTATCACTGCGCTTAAACAAATTGTACTGCTTTGCCTGTGGTAAAAAACCCATTACTTTAGCTCCTGCATACGCATTGAATTTTTGCGCCATATTACTCTGCTCATAACCGGTGAGGTAAAGCGAATAATCTTTGTCAGTCATTGGCACACCAATCATCTCTATATTGAACATCACATACGGATTGATATTCGTTGTTTTTAGGCGCTCCGCCAGATGCGCTGATCCCAGCAAGCCCATTTCTTCAGCAGAAAAGAGCGCGAAAATAATACTGCGCTTATTGGTCTTTGATTTTGCAAAATACTTAGCCAACTCAATAACTGCAGAAGTTCCTGATGCATTATCGTTAGCACCATTTGCAATGGTATCAGCTCCAACAGCATCAGCAGTGCCAATATGATCGTAATGCGCTCCGATAACAATGAATTCGTTTTTCAGTTCAGCATCGGTTCCTTCAAGCATACCGACTACATTATATCCATCTAAACCTTTAGCATCAAACTTATCCCGATACGAAGTGAAATACGGTTTTACTCCTGCTTGTTGAAATTCTTTAATGATATAATTAGCTGCCTCATCGATTCCTTCTGCTCCTGTTTTTCTTCCGGCAAGGGCATCTGAAGCTAAAAATTCAATGTGTTTTTTAATAGCTGAAGCGCTAACGTTCTTTTTAAAAGTAACAGCATTAGGATTGGGCGCCGCCGATGTTGTTATGCTTTCTGCAGGCTCATTTGAAACGACATATCCTTTTGAAGCATTTGCTGCTGCCGCTGCATCTACCTGACGCACTTCGGGAGTGCTTCCGCAACTTAAAATGGTTAAACTAATTAGACCTAAAATAATCTTATTCATACGTTCAATATAAAAAAACCCATCAAATACTGATGGGTTTTAAAGTTATCTATTTTTAAAATGCTTGCTTAATTAAGCCAACATCAATACCGGATTCTCGATATAGGTTTTCAATGTTTGTAAAAACTGAGCACCTGTAGCACCATCAATAGTACGGTGATCACAAGCCATTGATAAAGTCATCGTGTTACCTACTACAATTTTACCATCTTTCACAACCGGCTTCTCAATGATGGACCCTACTGATAAGATCGCTGAGTTAGGCTGATTAATAATCGAAGTAAAGTTTGTGATACCAAACATTCCCAGGTTAGAAATGGTAAAGGTACTTCCTTGCATTTCTTCTGGCTTCAGTTTTTTGTTACGTGCTTTACCTGCAAGCTCTTTAACCTCTGCATTGATTTGCTGTAAAGACTTCTCATTTGCAAATTCAACAACAGGAACTACAAGTCCGTCTGGTACCGCAACTGCAACACCAATGTGCACGTGTTTGTTTAAACGCATCTTATCGTCAAACCATTGAGAGTTCACTTGAGGATGTTGTTTTAAAGCGATAGAAACCGCTTTAATAATCATATCATTATACGACACTTTTGTATCCGGAAGCTGGTTAAACTGACTGCGGAAAGCAATCATGTTTTCCATATCAAACTCTACGTTCAAGTAGTAATGCGGTGCTGTGAATTTAGATTTACCAAGAGACTTGGCGATCGCTTTACGCATTTGAGAATTATTTACATCCTCATAGCTTTCTTCACCTGTAGCAACAAATTGCTGCACACCTGCTCCTGAAGCTGCCGGAGTATAGTTCTCAATATCTTTGCGCACTACACGACCATTCTCTCCACTTCCCGGAACTTTAGCAAGATCAATACCTTTTTCTTCAGCTAGTTTCTTAGCTAATGGTGAAGCAAAAATACGGCCATCGCTAGATGAAGTATTTTTTGCAGGTTTTGATTCTTCTTTTTTAGGAGCCTCCTTTTTAGGAGCTTCTTTCTTAGCTTCATCTTTCTTCGGAGCCTCCTTTTTAGGCTTTTCTTCTTTCTTAGGCGCTTCTTTTTTAGCACCTCCAGATTTGCTGATCACTCCAGAAACATCAGTTCCTTCTTCACCAATGATCGCGAGAAGTGCGTCAACTTTTGCAGTTTCGCCTTCTTGAATCCCGATATGAAGTAAAGTTCCTTTATAAAACGACTCAAATTCCATAGTCGCTTTATCTGTTTCTATTTCTGCGAGAATATCACCTTCATCAACGCTGTCTCCTTCTTTTTTCAACCAAGAAGCAACAGTACCTTCTTCCATTGTATCGCTAAGACGTGGCATCGTTACCACCTCAACACCTTCAGGAATTTCTGAACCGGCGTCATCAGAAGCTTCTTCTTCTGATGTATCATCGCTCTTTTCTTCACTTGAAGCTTCAGCATCTTCTGCACTATCATCTTCTGAAGTTTCCTTTTCATCTTCAGATCCTGAATCTGCATCAGCGCTTCCGTCGATCAAACCAGAAATATCTTCTCCTTCTTCACCGATTATAGCAAGCAGCGCATCAACATTTGCAGTCTCGCCTTCTTCGATACCAATATGCAACAGTGTTCCTTCATAAAATGACTCGAACTCCATCGTTGCTTTATCTGTTTCGATCTCAGCAAGGATATCACCTTCTTCTACTTTATCACCTCTTTTCTTTAGCCAAGATGCAACGGTTCCTTCTTCCATTGTATCACTAAGGCGGGGCATCTTAATTACTTCTGCCATAATATTATTCTGGTTTATGTGCTAAAAATGGATAATCTTCCTGCTCGTAAACGACATCGTACATAACTTCTTTTTCAGGGAAGTCACTTTCTTCAGCAAATTTCTCACACTCGGCAACACGCTTTTTAACGCGCTTGTCAATTGCCTTTAATTCTTCTTCTGTAGCGAATTCTTTCTCCAATAAGATATCTTTAACCTGAGTAATCGGATCGATCTTCTGATATTCTGCTACCTCATCTTTTGTTCTATACTTTTGAGCATCACTCATTGAGTGTCCTCTATAACGATAGGTTTTTAATTCTAAGAACGTAGGCCCGTCTCCACGACGTGCTCTAGCAATTGCTTCATCAAAAGCTTCTGCCACAGCCACCGGATTCATAGCGTCTACCGGTCCGCAAGGCATTTCATACCCAAGACCAAGTTTCCAGATATCCTCGTGGTTTGCCGTACGCTTCACTGAAGTTCCCATCGCATACCCGTTGTTCTCAACACAAAATACCACCGGAAGTTTCCAGTTCATCGCCATGTTAAACGTTTCGTGTAACGAACCTTGACGTGCAGCACCATCTCCAAAAAAGGTTAAGGTTACTGCATCACGCTTAAAATATTTATCACCAAAGGCAAGACCGGCTCCTAGAGGAATCTGTCCCCCTACAATACCGTGACCTCCGTAAAAACGATGCTCTTTAGAAAAGATGTGCATAGAACCACCTAATCCCATAGAAGTACCTGTCTTCTTTCCGTAGAGTTCAGCCATAACCCGTTTAGGATCTTCTCCCATACCTATTGGCTGCACGTGGTTACGGTAAGCCGTAATCATCTTATCTTTTGTAAGATCCATTGCGTGAAGGGCTCCTGCAAGAATAGCCTCTTGACCATTATACAAATGCAAAAATCCTCTAACCTTTTGCTGAATATAAACTTGAGCCAGTTTATCTTCAAACTTGCGCCAAAAGGACATCTCTTCATACCAATTCAGGTATACCTCTTTTGTGATTTCTTTCATTAAATTATAGATTTATCTATACACTTTACTCACAGTGTGAGTTTTAAAACGAATTGAAAGCTTTGTTCAAATCGCTATTTTATTAAACATACCGAGATTTTTACCGGCATAATTTTACCGCACAAAAAGACGGAGAACAAAAATAGTATATTCGGGACGAAGCGTGAAAATCTTTGAAGAAAAAATTGAATCGATTACACGTAGGTTTTGTGCAACTATCAAAGCCAGAACTTACAGGTATTCTTGTGTAAAAAGAAAGGGTAATAAATTGCTCAAAGAATCACTTTTAAAAATTTTACCGCTAGCTCCCATAAAATAGATCACCACGGGTTGCTTCTGCTTGACTTCGTATTCTGCAATAGCCTGACGGCACGCACCGCAAGGTGGTATGGGCGTAGTTGTAGGCCTGTGCTTTGCGGTAGCTGAGATTGCCATTACCTCTAGCGTTTCATCAGGGAAGTTAGCTCCTGCATAATAGATCGCTGTTCGCTCTGCACAAAGACCTGAAGGATAAGCTGCATTTTCTTGATTACTCCCCTTGATCACTTTTCCGTTTGAGAGCAATAAGGCTGCTCCTACGTGAAATTCTGAATACGGTGCGTAGGCCGAATCACGTGCTTCAAAAGCAGCTTCCATCAATCGCTGAATCTCCTGAGGCAATTCTGAAAAATCTTCAAAAACCTCGAGTTCAGATTCGATTTTTATTTTTTTCATACTGAAATTTAGTATTCTATGTATTCATTACCAAAATTAAAGGTAATGCCAAAACGCAGTGTGTTTTCTAAAGGATTGCGCACTTGAGTGGTAGAGAATAAATAAGAAACATCGATGTCTATCGCCGAATATCTAAAGCCAAGTCCAAGCGTGGCGAACTTCCGCGCTCCTTTTAAATCGCTTTCATTAAAATAACCTGCACGCAAAGCGAACGCATTATCGTATTTATATTCTGCACCCAAAGACCAGGTAACCTCTTTTATTTCTTCACTTATTCCATTAGGTGCATCGCCAAAAGACTGAAACATTCCTTCAAAAAAGCCTATAGCTTGATATTCTTCGGTGTCAGAACCATCAATTACGCCATCCCCATTAAAATCCTGCGGAGAAGGCACCAGTAGCTTATTAAATTCAAGCCCGACGCCAATTACATTGTATGCATCAAGAATAAAGTCAAAACCTCCGCCCAACCTCATATTTGTGGGAATAAAGTTTTCTTGACCCGCTTCGTCATACTTGATCTTAGGTCCAATATTTGAAATATTGAATCCCGCACGCCAGCGCCCGTTAAAGTCGTCGTAACTTATTTCTTCAGATTGATAAAATCCCGCAATGTCAACACCAATAGAACTCGCCGCACTGGCATCTTCATCGTTGATCTGTAGTTTTAAATTACTGCGCAAATAACGCCCCGCAACTGCCATTGAAAAACGATCTCCCAAACGCAATGCATAAGACACATCAAGCGTAAATTCGTTCGGACTAAGAATAAGCGGATTTTCTAATTCGGCTTGAGAAGGATTACTGCTTTGAATAGACTCAATATCCCCGAGGCTAAAATAGCGCAAGCTACCTGCAAAAGCGCTTCGATCGTTAATCCGATTAAAATAAGTGATCTGCCCCAGAAAGATATCATCAACGATCTGACTCAAATAAGGCGTGTAATTAAACCCAACGCCTTGCTGTTTTTCAATAAAAGCATACTTGGCAGGATTCCATTGTTGGGCATACGCATCAGGGCGTGTTGCCACCCCTTGATCTCCCATTCCTGCGGCGCGCGCGTCTGCGGCTATCGCTAGAAAAGGAACTCCGGTAGTGATGGGGCGCCCTTCAACCTCTTGTGCATTTAAATTTTGAAGAACGGTAAAACAAAAGCCTAAAACAAGTAATGATCTATTCATTAAAAAAAGGGTCTTTTGACAAATATATAGATAAACCTTAGAGGATGACTAATTTCTCAAACTTTTCAACCTTCTTGTTCGTTAACGTAGATTTCACCGTAATCTTATATACGTAAACGCCTTTTCCTATTTTTTGACCAAAATCATCCAGTCCGTCCCAAGCGATCTCTCTTGATAAAAAGCCTGTTGTGGTCACCACCTGATTGATCGTTTTAACCACTTTTCCAGAAATTGTAAAGATCTGCACCTGCACTTCTAGCGGCTCGTAAGGCCTGTTATGGTTAAACCAAAATTCAGTATAATTTACAAACGGATTAGGATAATTAAGCACACGCTCCAGCTTAAGCTCTTCGTCTCCGGCGACCACAAATTGCAGATCAGCCGTAGATGAATTATTATACGTATCCCAAGCAATGACCGTAACTGTATGTAATCCCGGCTCAAGATCGCGCAGCGTACGTAAGGCTTGCCCGATATTAAAATTATCTACATCGCTCTCATAAAAATCATTGAGAATTATAGGGTTCTCTTCATCACCGTCAAGAATGGCGATCAGATCGTGACCAATTCCGCCAGCGGTATTGATTCCGCTTAGATCCTCTAGTTTCACCAGCAATGTAGGCGAAGTATTTGTTATTCCTCCGCTCACAAAATTCTCATCATTCATATAAAGATTAATGATTGGCCCTTCGTTATCCTCTGTGGCATTCTCGTTTAAACCACCCACTAAAATCTGCTCATTAGCTCCCGCTTGATCTTCTAAAATTCCGTCTCTTACACTGTAAAAATTCACGCGCCCATTACCTAAAGGAATCGCTGCATCTCTAGGAACCACAAATTCAAAATCAAACAAACCATCATTAACACTCGCCTGACCGCGGTATAAAATAGCACCCAAAGTTTTAAAATCAAGAATCAACAAGTTACCATTAGCATCTGTGACACCATCATTACCCAACGTCTGCTGATTGATGTATTTATCATAAACGGTTGCCGAAAGTTTCCCGTTATAATCAGTGAGTAATTGCCCATTTTCGTCAACGACCTCTCCACTCATTTTCATTCGGCTTAACGCCTTGAGCGTATCTACTTGCTGCGTAATGGGCGTGTCATTGATCGCCGTCAAGCGGATATCCGGTTTAGCAAACGCCAATTTCATCGCGGGATCACCAATAAAGAAAATAACCCGGCGGTTGTCATCATTGATTTGATTTTTAGTTTCCCGAAGATTTTCAGCAACACTTTTTATGGTATTGGTTCCGAAGGAAAAAAGATTAGACGCTAGTGCTTCATTAAACAAAACTCCCAAGCGCACCGAAATTTCTCGCGTGGTCGCCACCAGACCGACCGCCCCGCCTTGATCATTCCAAAACAATTCTTCTCCCGCTGCCACCCGATTAGGATTATCAAAACGTGTAAACTCACAAGTCACCGTCACAATCAACGGAAGCCGCTCACCGTTAGCCAGATTTTGCGCATTTTCACGCGTAAATATAAATTCTGAAGCCAGTGTGTTTTCTCCCCCGTGTCCTAAATAGGTCATTACCAAAGCACCTGATTCTAAAGCATCAATAATCGCTTCGTTAACTTCAGGATAGCGATCCCCACCTGCAGAGGATTGCTGTTGGTAACTATCTGCGTGAATCTTCTTGACATTAATAAATGGCTTTTCTTGTTGAATCTGATCACCCAAAGCATCAATAGTAGATTCTAATTCTTCAAACTCCCAAGGCTGATCTACATCATCAGAAACCAACACAAAATTGTTTCGCCAGCGACCAAAAGAAGCCCTTTCGTCATAACTTATAATTTTATCAACCGCTGTCTTAGCGAGCATCGGTGTATCGGCAAGAATTCGCCCAACTGCTATATCCAGACGATCTGAGCCGCCACTTCCTGCCGGACTATTATTTTCAATCACTCCTTCTTCAGGATCTAGACTTCCAAAATAATCATCGCTCATATAGGATTGCGATTGCGAGAAACTATAATAGGTATTGAAAGTAGGGACGATATTGTTGTTATTAGAAATTCGGTCTTTATAATCGAAAGAAGTATCTCCAAACAAGCACAGGTATTTTAATCTATTTTCTGAAGAAGAGGCATTTTCATATACATAGCGAACCAGATTACGTATCGCTCCAATATCCTGTTTACCAGAACTAAATTCATTATAAATCTCATCAAGCGTTACCACTTTTACATTCAACCCCCTGTAGGTTTGATTATGCTGCGCGAGTCGTTCAGCTTGCGACCTTAACAAATCAGTAGTAACAATTAAATAATCTACATCTGTAAATCTTCCTCCTGATTGAAAAATTGTTCCTTTAATATTTTGATTCGCCACAGGAACAGCTCCTACATCTATTAAAGGCTCATAAAAATCATCAGGATGAATCGCTACATATTTTTTAGCTGCATTCAAATACGTCTGAAACGTCAAAGTCGCCGAAGCTTCACTATTATCCACCGCGCTCACTGTGGATGGATCAGCAATTTCCCAAACCTCAGTAAACCCTGAAGCATTTTGCAATTGATATCGCCCTATTTCATTTGAAACTTCAAATGCAATCCCATTAAATTTTAGTTGACCTCCGGTTCCTGATAAATTACGCGTAGCTCCAATCCCAACAAAATCCAGATAACCTTCGCTTGAAGGATTTCCGCTATTGTTATATTCTAACTGAACACTTATATTATCTCCCGCTGTAGTAACCGTAGGGTTCGCAGCCGGATAGGCATAACTATCATAAAAAGCCTCCCGAGCTAGAACAGATTCGTTGATTGGCAGAATATTCAAGCTCGCCACAGGCTGATTGTTTACACGCACCGCAAAAGAGGTTGACGATTCTGAAATTGCGGCTGTGTGCACCCGTAAATCCACAGGCGCATCGGCCACCCGATTGGGGAAATTAAATTCGAAATCCTGCAGATTTTCAACATCAAACCGCGTTGCAAACCATCGCCTGCCCAGATTTAAAAGATTATACTCATCGCGCTCGTAAAATTGATACTCCCTAAAAGTTGTGATGGTTCTCGTTGCTGCGGTTGTCGGCTCTACTAACGGCTGAACACGTAAGCCGGAGACTCCATCGGCAGTAATAAAATAATAAGAGCGATCATCGTATGCATTAATATGGGTTAAACTTTCTGCATTAAACTGCCGCGTCCCTTCCCCATAAAATAATATATAATCTTCCCGGTCAAAGCTTCCATCCTCACCACCCACTACTTTAATCGCAAGTTCTTGTGGGTCAAAAACTGTATTGTCTTCATTTTTCAGCGGAAGCATCGCACCACCATCCCCGTAAATTTTTAAAGCTTGCGGATTGATCGTACGAGGGTTAAATCCCAAACGCTGCAAAAAATCATAATCCACCTTAAAAACCCCGGTAGTATCTATGTAAAACTTATAAAAAGTCCCCGATCGTAAAATAGAGTTACTTCGTTGCGGATTTTTATGCTGAGTTGAAATCGCACTGCGGTTGCGATCATAAGCAATAGTGAACCGCTTCACCCGTTTTACGACTCCATTTTGTTGAATGATGGGCGCAAAACTATACTCAAAATAGCGGATTCCGCGAGCTCCCGAGAACTGAACTTGCAAATCGTGTGATTCCGGAACTTGCTCTAAACGCAGCTGCTTTAATGCTGACGAATTAAGTGTCTCGTAAACAACACGCTCTAACCTTACCGATTTTAGATCAAAAGTTTCATTGGTTTTCCATTTGTCTGCATAACGCACACCAGACCGTACAGCATACACAAAATGTTCTGGCGCAAAACCGGGTACTTGATGCGGTTTTGCACTAAAAGAAACATTCACTGCATCTTGCCAAGAAATCTCATGAGTTTTTTCTTGCCCAAAAAACACCTCAGTATTCAGCACACTTAAAAGGACAAAAAACAGGAAAAATTTTAAGTAGTTATTCTGCATGCAATCGCGTTCTTAAAACTAACATAAACCTTTTAAATCAGACTACTATACTAAACGCTTGTGATTTTCGTTAATAGCCTTGTAAACCCCAATGAATCATAAAGATTAAGCATTTGCAAAAATGAATTATTTATTGCAATTTGGGCACTTTATAGTATATTGCAGTCCCAAATCTTCTTAAGAATTTACACATATGAATAGGAATCTTGTGTTTAGAACGCTTGTTTTTGGCCTTTCGACGATACTTTTCGTTAGCTGCGGCCGCAACGGCAAAGACTACAAAAACAGTTCCCGTGCCACCGGTTGGAGTATCAATGACCGCGATGGAGGCTTTCAGGCCAATACAGATTACAAAGAGCAAGAGGCTGCACCAGGTCTTATTTTTATTGAAGGAGGAACATTTACCATGGGTCGTGTTCAAGACGACGTAATGCACGACTGGAACAACACCCCTACACAACAGCACGTACAATCTTTTTACATGGATGAAACTGAGGTTACTAACCTTATGTATCTTGAATATCTAGATTATCTAAAACGTGTTTTCCCACCCGAAGAAGCAAACTACAGAAACATCTATTACGGTGCACTGCCAGATACTTTAGTATGGCGTAACCGATTAGGTTTTAACGAAACTATGACCGAGAACTACCTAAGACATCCTGCTTATGCGCGATATCCGGTAGTAGGTGTGAGTTGGATTCAAGCTGTTGAGTTCAGTACTTGGAGAACTAACCGTTACAACGAGTATGTTTTAGAGCAAGAAGGTTTTACGCAAAAAGGAGCAAAATATAATGTAGATGCACAATCTACTTTTGACACAGACACCTACTTACAGGCACCTAGCTTAACTTATGGTGGTCAAGATGACGTGATCAGAGGTGGAAAAGCTTCGGCGCAGCGCGAAAAGAACAATACTCCTCGTGCTAACCCGAATAATCCGGGCGCAGGAACAGAAGCGAAAGACATTTACGTTCAAATGAAAGATGGTATTATTTCAACTACAAAATACCGTCTTCCAACCGAAGCTGAATGGGAATATGCTGCGTTAGGCCTTGTAGGCTTAAGAGAGTACAATGTGTACCGCGGTAGAAAAAAATACCCTTGGGATGGTGCTTACACACGCTCTGGAAACCGCAAAACACGTGGTGATCAATTAGCCAACTTTAAACAAGGTGACGGTGACTACGGCGGGATTGCAGGATGGTCTGACGATAATGCTGATATTACTGCTGAAATTAAGTCATACGAACCTAACGATTTTGGACTTTATGATATGGCCGGAAACGTTTCAGAATGGGTTGCCGATGTGTACAGACCTATTGTTGACGATGAGTATAATGACTTTAACTACTATCGTGGTAACGTGTATACTAAAAACGCGATCAACGAAGATGGTACCGTAAAGATCCTTACTACAGAAGATATCGTTTATGACACTTTAGAAAATGGAAAGATCGTAGCTCGTAATCTTCCGGGAGAAATTTTACAGGTTCCTGTTGATGATGAAGAAACGTATTTAAGAACCCAGTTTTCTGAAAGCGACAACCGAAACTTTAGAGATGGTGACAAACAATCATCTAGATATTACCAGAGTTTCTCAGACACAGAGTCTGACAATGATCGTATGTATGACTCTCCTATAAACCGTATTTCTGCGGGAGAAGAAGGGATGGTTAAAGAATATGATAAACAAAACGATCGTACTACCCTTGTGGATGATGAAGTTCGAGTTTACAAAGGAGGCTCTTGGAGAGACCGAGAATATTGGTTAGACCCGGCGCAGCGTAGATATTTACCACAAACAATGGCTACAGACGATATTGGATTTAGAAACGCGATGTCTCGCGTAGGCTCAAAATCTACAAAGAATAAAAGTCCGCGTAACTAAATAAAGTACTAATCTTATTTAAACGCCCTAAGTTCACTAGCTTTGGGCGTTTTTTTATTCCTGCATATGACTATTCAAGAGATTCATCACTTATTCCTGAAAAGCGACGGAATAAGTACCGATACCAGAGCGATTCGTAAGAACACACTTTTTTTCGCCCTCAAAGGCGCCAATTTTAATGGAAACACTTTTGCTGATCAAGCTCTGGCCTCCGGCGCATCTTATGCAATTGTTGATGAGGAAGCATTCGACACCGGTGATAAAACTATTCTGGTAACCGATGTTTTAAAAACGCTTCAGGAACTGGCTTACACCCATAGAAAATATTTAGACATTCCCATTCTGGCACTTACCGGAAGTAACGGAAAAACCACCACTAAGGAACTCATTAACAAAGTCCTTTCTAAAAAATTTAATACGACAGCCACGCAGGGCAACCTCAACAACCATATAGGCGTACCGCTCACGCTCCTATCTATGACTAAAAATACCGAAATAGGTATTGTAGAAATGGGCGCTAATCACATTGGCGAAATTGCAGAACTCGCAGCAATTGCAGCTCCAGATTTTGGGTACATCACTAATTTTGGAAAGGCGCATTTAGAAGGTTTTGGTAGTGTTGAAGGTGTAATTCAGGGAAAGAGCGAACTCTATGAATATCTCATAGCTCATAAAGGCACGTTGTTTCTAAATTTGGATGATCCTATTCAGGCAAAAAAAGTAAAAAGCACGCACAGTTTTTGCTTCAGCGCATTTGAAGACGCCGATACAAAAATCGTCTATCAAGAAGCGCAGCCCTTTGCCAATTTTGAATTTGATGCTTTGCACGTGCAAAGCAATCTGATGGGCCAATACAACACCATCAACTTGGCCGCAGCTGCAACTATTGGGATGTTCTTCAAAATTGATAAAACAGCTATTAAAGAAGCTCTGGAATCTTATATACCCACAAATAACAGGTCGCAGATCATCAATAAAGGCAAGCAAACCATCATACTTGATGCCTATAATGCCAACCCAACCAGTATGGCTGCAGCGCTTCAGAATTTCTCAGCCTTAAAGGGAGCGAATAAAATCGCATTTCTTGGGGATATGTTTGAATTGGGAGATACCGCGCACGAAGAGCATCAGATCGTAGCAGACACCTGCGCAAACCTCAACATTGATCATACGGTATTTTTAGGAAAGAATTTTGGCAAAGTAAAAACGTCGGGATATAAATACGAAAATCTTGAAGCCCTTCAAAAGTCAGGATTTCCAGAGGTTTTGCAGAATAAATTAAAAGAAGCTACAATCCTCATTAAAGGTTCCCGCGGAATGAAGTTAGAAGGTTTATTAGATCTATTAGAAAGCGACAATTAGTAATTTTAAAGTATTCAGCATTTACTGAACAATTTCTCAATTAGCAGAATATTACTGAGAGAGGTTTATAAAGTATTAGCGCGGAAATACTTTGATTTAGACATAGTACTTTTACCAGATACCCTTTGGCACCAATAAAAATGAGCCTATAAAGTCCCCTATTCTTTATAAGCCCATTTTAAATCTAAATCCAACAAGATTTTTTTGTAATTATAAAAGCATCAATTTAAAATGACCTGTAATTACAAATGCAATATACTTGTGATATCTTATATTGAAAATACCCGATAGCGGGTATTTTTGGCAAATGCAATGCATAAAAAAAGCTTAAGTCTTTAAACCTAAGCTTTCAAGTGGGACATATTGGATTCGAACCAATGACTTCCACGTTGTCGACGTGACACTCTAAACCAACTGAGTTAATGTCCCAAAAAAAGCCGCAAATCTAATGTAGTTTTGACAAATATCAAATAAAATAAGACAAGCTTATAAAAATAAAAAATTGTCATATTTTAACGCTTAAATTCGTTTTTTGATAATTTCAAGTAACGCTTTTATTACAATAATCAATACTTCACACAAACCATACACTATGTCACTTATTAAGAGAACAACTTTTTACAACAGATTTTTTCTGTTACTAGTACTGACCACCTTTGCCATCTCCTGTGGTGAAAAGAAAAAATCTGATTCAGAGACCACTCAAACCACAACCAAAACTGAGGAAGCATCTAATTTTGGCGGACTCGCTTTATACACGCTGAGAGATGCGATGGCCCAAGACCCTAAAGGCACTTTACAAACAGTTGCTGAAGATGGCTATGCCTATGTGGAAGCTGCAGGATACGAAGATGGAATGTTCTACGGAATGACACCAGAGGCTTTTAAAAGCTTTTTAGATAGCATCAACATCACTCCTATGAGCACCCATCAAGGATCTGTTAGTTTAGAGAATGCTGATCAAATGATCGCTGATGTTAAAGCAGCCGGGTTCAAGTATTTTGTAGTACCGGTTCCGCCAATGGGAATGTTCACTTTTGATGCCGAGTCTCAAACTCTAGGAATGGAAGGTACTCCTAAAGAACTTGCAGATATTTTAACCACCTTAGGTAAAAAATGCAAAGAACAAGGTCTTACCCTACTGTACCACAATCACGATTTTGAATATAAAGAAAATGCAGAAGGTATTATCCCTATTGATTATTTGCTTGAAAACACTGACCCTGAGCTCGTGAATTTTCAGATGGATCTTTATTGGGTAACCAAGGCCGGTGCAGATCCTGTGGCATATTTCGAGAAGTATCCGGGTCGTTTTAAACTATGGCACGTTAAGGATATGGATGATCAAGGGCGCTTTGCTCCGGTAGGAGAAGGCAGCATAGACTTAGCTAGAATTTTAGCCAACAAGGAAAAATCAGGGATGGAATACTATTTTGTAGAACAAGATCAAACCTTCAATCACAAGCCGCTAGAAGCGATCAAAATCAGCCATAAGGCTTTAGGAGAACTTGGTTTCGAATAGATCATAAGCAACACTTAAAGAAAAAACCTGCTTTTGCGAGCAGGTTTTTTTATTTTAATTCCGCCAGAACTTCAAAAAACAAGTTCTCAAAGCAAATCTCAACGTCGTATTAGTTTAGAGCGCAACTAAAAACAAAAAGGCTTCACATTTCTGTGAAGCCTTGTCTTTGCTAGTAGCGGGAACTGGACTCATTAGCTTTAAACCCTGGCTATTGCTGCACTTTTAGTTGATTGATATTTGGCAATTTAATATTCTGGAATTTATAATCCTAACGAAAATTTTGGCCCAAATTAGGCCCGGACCGCTCTTGCAAACTTGACACCTCAAAATGCACGCAATAACCATAAATACATATTGCAACCGCACTTTACATAAATTCAATTTTACTTTAGTAAATTTTATAAAGGTCAGGATTACCTAAAACATCACGGTATGAGTAAATTAAATCTCCCAATGGTGTCAAAGCCCTAAAATTAATATCACCATCTTTAAATACCAGTCCTCTCCTAGCCATTTCATTAATTGAGTCATCATCAGATGTTCCCCCAAAAAGGTAAAATCGAGCTACTTTGAGAAACAAATCCCAGCTATTCTCATCTATTAGCTCCGATACTTTCTTCGTTACTTCTGGAGGAAATTTATCTATTTGTTGATAAAAACCCACATTCTCTTCAGAATAAAATATTTTCTGAAATCCCTCTAATCTTGCCAAGAATCTTTCTTTTTCAAATTTAAGGTTGCGATTAGAGTTTTCTAATTGTTCATTAGTGGATTTGATACTTTTAAGCTCTGCCCTTACTCTTTCTAATTTAGAGTTTAGAGATTCTATTTGATTAGTAGTTTCGCTTATTCTAGCACTTTGATTAATTAGACTTTCATCCTTTTCTTTAATTAGGAAAGTTTGCTCATCAATAGCTTTAGAAAATTCCCTCACTTGCTTTCTTTGCTCTTCATATTGATCAAAATATTCCTCCCGCTCTTTAACTACATCATTATATTCAGTCCTTCTTACCACATTTTTGTGAACCACCTTACCAGTAACAGCTGGCATAACCCAATGTTCTATAAATAGAACCAAACTTCTAGTTCCAACAACAATCATATACCCCAAAAGCATAAACCCTAAAGCGCTTAAAGCATCCCATAAGAATGTACCCCAAGTTAAATTTTCATCTATGTAAGTTTCTACAAATTGTATTTTGTCAGTCAATGTATTACCAGCATCAAAATTAAAGATGCCAAAAATCAGCTCCCAATGATGTAATAATAAAACGATTATTAAGGTCCCAAAATATGGGTTGGTTAGTTTGTCTTTTACATTGCTGAAGAACGAATTAATTACATCCATTTAATTATAGGCTTTTTGAGAAAAATACTTGATTGCACAAGCAATTGGATTATATTAGGTTTATAAGTCCTAAATATAAAACAATCCCAACAACTTAATTTATAGAACTCTATAAAGCAAATTACAGCCTAACTGCCGCACAAAAATTCTTCATAATTGACATATTTATTACCAGGAACTATAGTGGGAGAGGACTTTATTAATTCTCTTTAGAAGTTAAGGAATATTTATTTGAGCGAATAAAACGTGCATTTAATAGAAGATTTATTCCTAACAAAGTGAGAATTTGGCCCAAATATGGCCCAGAAAAATCACAAAAAAAGCCTTAAACAACTGAACATCAGTGATTTAAGGCTTTATAGTAGCGGGAACTGGACTCGAACCAGTGACCTTCGGGTTATGAGTGTTTTACCGCATAACATCAACAATATACAATAACACTGATAACCAATTATTTAACCTACTTTTAATAATATATGCAACCAAATAATATCAATTAAAAGCATAAAATGTTGTACCTATGTTGTACCTGTTTTTATTATCTTTATAATCTAAAGCAATTATTATGGCAACAGTTAAAGCAGTACTCCGCAAGAAAAAAAATCCGGAAGGTTGTTATCCGATAGCTATCAGGATCACCAAAGACAGAAAAAGTTCCTATTTGGGAACCGGGCAACATATTGAGGAAAAGCATTGGGATGAAAAAAATAGATGTATTAGAAAGTCCCACCCCAATGCCAACATCATCAATAACTTTTTAATTACTAAAATTGCTGAGGCAAATAAAAAAGTCTTAGAAGCTGAAAATAACGAAGATTATCAAACCGTCAATGCGATCAAGAAAAAAATTAGGCAAAACAAAAAAATTAATTTCTTTGCCGTGGCAGATATGCATCTTGAAAACTTAAAGAATAGGGAAAAGCATCACCAATACGATACTGAGCTAGGTCGTCTTAAAAAGTTTAAGAGTTTTCTCAGAAAAAATGAGTTATCGTTTAATGAGCTTAATGTCCCACTTCTCAAAAAATTCGAGACCTACTTGCTTCATGATAAAAAACGTTCGCCGAGAACGGTAGTGAACTATCTGATTCTAATACGAACTATTTACAACCTCGCCATATCTGAATCTTTAGTTGACCGGGGCAGATATCCATTCGGAAAAGGGAAAGTGCAGATAAGAATCCCTGAATCACAAAAGATTGGACTGAACCGCAAAGAAATTCAGAAATTAGAAAATGCCACAGACTTAACCGAGGCTCAACAGAACGCAGTTCACGTATGGCTCATTAGTTTTTATTTCGCTGGGATAAGGGTTGGCGATGTTTTAAAATTAAAATGGTCTGACTTTAATGATGGCAGGTTAGTTTATCGTATGAACAAAAACAGTAAATTGGTTACGCTTAAAACACCCGACAAGGCGAGTGCAATACTTAATAGATATCGAGAGAAATATAGTCTTGATAACGATTTAATTTTTCATTACCTTAAAGATATCGATTTAGACGATTCGCAGAAGGTCTCTGTAAGAACACAGACCATAACGCGAAACCTAAACAGACACTTGAAAAAAGTTGCTACAAAACTGGGCATAACCAAAAAGATGAGTATGCACATTGCAAGACATAGTTTTGGTAATATCTCAGGCGATAAAATCCCTATTCAAATGCTCCAAAAACTTTACCGTCATTCATCCATCACTACAACTATAAATTACCAAGCAAACTTTATTCACAAAGATGCGGATAAGGCATTGGATAGTGTAATCAACTTTTAAGCTTTACCCGCCAAGCATTTTTTTTGCACAACCTGTGCATCGATTAATTTGTATCTTTGTCAAACTTTATGAAAATATTTTTTTCCATATCAATGTCAATTTTATTCTTTTTTCAGGGAATTAGCATTGATATGGACTTTTGTGGACCAATTAAAGAAATTTCAAACGTTATTACCCATTATCAAGACCATAAAGTTTATGGCGACTCTTTCCTTGAATATGTAGTTGAAGATTACATCGATAATGATTCAAAAAATGAAGGGCATCATAACGATCAGGATAAGGAGAATATGCCAGTCCATTCCCATCATCAATGTTGTCATCCTGTATTATTAATAGCTAACAACAATATACCTCTATTCAATCGATTAAAGATTGAAAATGAAAAACAGAACAACTTCTATAAAATCAACTTCCATTCCAGATATCTGGAAGCGCTTTTCCAACCCCCTCAAGTATAATTCAGTTATTTTAAGGATAGCTATGTCCTAACTTGGTGCTTTTTTAAAGTAAGCATTACATCATAAACGCATTGCATCTATTCGCATTGCGCAGTTTAAACTGAATTAATACTTTTTCTATGATTAACAAAATCATTTCATTTTCCATTAATAATAAATTTATTATTGGGCTACTTACCTTAGCGCTTATAGGTACGGGTATCTGGTCCATGTCTACCGTAAACCTGGGATCGGTACCAGATATTACTAACAATCAAGTCCAGGTTATTACCCAATCCCCTAATCTGGCTACAGAAGATATAGAACAGTTTGTAACATATCCTGTAGAACTTTCTATGGGTAATTTACCCGGGGTTACCGAAATACGATCTGTTTCCCGGTTTGGACTTTCAGTAGTTACCATTGTTTTTGAAGACGACATGGGCATTTACAAACCCCGTCAACTGGTTCAGGAAAAACTAAACGAAGTCAGGGACCAAATACCTGAAAAATTTGGAAGTCCCGCTATGGGGCCCATTACTACAGGTTTGGGTGAGATTTATCAATATACGATAAAGCCCCAAAAAGAGTATGACACTGTTTATTCCCCTACGGAATTGCGTACCATCCAGGATTGGATCGTAAAGCGTCAAATGACCCTCGTCGAAGGTGTAGTAGAGGTAAATTCATTTGGGGGCTCTATAAAACAATATGAAATTGCCATTAATCCCGAAAAACTGAATGCGTTAAACGTTTCTATTTCCCAAGTCTTCGATGCCCTGCAAAAAAATAATGTTAATACAGGCGGTGCATATATAGAAAAAAATAATATGGCCAATTTTATCCGTGGTGAGGGTTTAATCAGGTCACTAGATGATATAAAATCTATTGTTATCAAGAATGAAAATGGAGTACCTGTAACAATTGGAGATGCAGCTGAAGAGGTCCAGTTTGGTAGCCAGGTACGCTATGGTGCTTTTACCCAGGACGGCCGTGAAGCTGTTGGCGGTATGGTGCTCATGTTGAAAGGTGCAAATCCTAATAAAGTAATTGCAAATGTTCAGGATCGTATGGAGACGGTAGAACAATCTTTGCCTGAAGGTTTATCAATAGAACCCTTCCTTGACAGAAGTGTTTTAATTGAAAGAACTACGAGTACCGTGACCCAGAATCTTCTGGAAGGTGCTTTAATCGTGATTTTTGCCCTGGTGATACTATTAGGTAGCTTAAGAGGTGGACTTATAACAGCGACTACCATTCCTTTATCACTTCTTTTTGCTTTTATATTAATGAAGCAATTTAATGTCTGGGCCAATCTAATGAGTTTGGGAGCTATTGACTTTGGAATTATTATAGACGGTGCTGTGATCATCATTGAGGGTACGGTATATGAAATACAAAAACGGATGCGTTCCGGCAAAATAAAATTTAATAAGGCTAAAATGGATGAAGTAGCCTATGATGCCGGAAGTACGATGATGGGTTCCGCCTTTTTTGGACAAATTATCATTCTTATCGTATTTGCGCCCATTCTTTTTCTAACGGGGGTAGAAGGGAAAATGTTTCGGCCAATGGCATTTACTTTTGGTTTTGCCATGATAGGTGCTATTTTCTTATGCCTTACCTATGTCCCTATGATGTCTGCTTTATTTATGAAACCAATTCAGAATAAAAAGAACTGGTTTGGAAAGTTTGAACGCTGGCTGGAAAAAGTTAGTGATAAAATTATTGGAGGGATTCAAAAAGGATACATGCCTTTATTAAAAGGAGCTTTAAGATTGAAGTTCATAGTATTGGGGTCTGCGGTTGTCTCACTTATAGTAGCCGGTTTTATCTTTTCCAGAATGGGAGGGGAATTTGTCCCTCAACTTGATGAAGGGGATATCGCCATGCAGGCGTTAATCAGGCCTGGAAGTGGGTTGAGTGAAACAATCGATGTTTCCACAAAAATAGAAGATATCCTTCTTGAGAATTTCCCGGAAGTAGAAACCGCCGTAGCGAGGATTGGGGTTGCCGATATCCCTACTGATCCAATGCCTATGGATATTGCCGATATGTTTATTGTATTAGAGAAGGATATGGATAATTGGACTTCGGCAAGTTCTAAAGAGGAATTGATAGAAAAGATCAAAGAGAAACTTAATGAAGAACTTACGGGAGTCAACCTGGTTTTTAGCCAGCCTGTAGAGCTTCGTTTTAATGAACTGCTTACCGGGGTCAGGGAAGATGTTGCGGTAAAATTATATGGCGAAGATTTAGACCTTCTTGCTGAAAAAGCTGATAAAATGGCTGAAATAATACAGACTATACCGGGCGTAGGAGATGTGAACCCTGAACGAACATCTGGTCTTCCACAAATGACGGTGCGGTTTAATCGTAAAAAAATTGCGCAATATGGATTGGACATTGAAAAGATTAACGATTATATAAGTGCAGCTTTTGCCGGAGGAACGGCCGGAGTGATCTTTGAAGGGGAAAAGCGGTTTGATATGGTAATACGTTTTGATGAGGCGCACCGCCAAAGCATTGATGATTTACGTACCCTCTATATAGATCTGCCGGATGGAACCCAGGTTCCGATTAAGGAAGTAGCTGATATTAGTTATGTACCGGGTCCTATGCAAATTTCCAGGGATAACACCTTTAGAAGAACCTATGTGGGAGTTAATGCCCGCGGGAGGGATGTGGAATCTGTGGTAAATGACATCCAGCAAAAATTGGATGAAGAGTTAGATTTACCTCCAGGATATTACATTACTTATGGTGGGGAGTTTGAAAACCTTCAAAGAGCAAAAGGGCGTTTACAAATAGTAGTGCCCATCGCTCTATTTCTGATATTCGTGCTTCTGTACTTTGCACTCCAATCTTTTTCCCAATCAATTATGATCTATATAGCCATTCCACTGGCGGCTATTGGAGGAATATTTGCTCTTTGGTTAAGAGATATGCCGTTTAGTATTTCAGCTGGTGTAGGCTTCATTGTATTGTTTGGGGTTGCCGTTTTAAACGGGCTGGTGCTTATTAACAGGTTTAATTCCTTAAAAGAAGAAGGGGTAACCAGTATAAAAGATAGAATTTTTACAGGAACCAAAGAACGAATACGTCCCATTATGTTAACAGCAACAACAGATATTTTTGGATTTCTGCCGATGGCTTTTTCATCGTCAGCAGGAGCTGAAGTACAACGACCCCTTGCTACGGTTGTTATTGGTGGCATGCTTACAGCTACCTTACTTACGCTGGTTGTTCTTCCTGTCCTTTATACATTTGTAGAGAAGAGACGAGAGAAAAAGGAACAGAACAAGCTTGGTTCTTCCAATTCACGATCTTTAGCCACAATTTTGATAATTGGCTTGATGTTAGGCGGAACCTTTTCCGTAAATGCACAATCTGATGAAATGTCATCGGAAAATCCAATACAGGATTCTTTACAAACTATTAGTTTGGAAGAGGCTAAAGAAATGGCAATCCAAAACTTTCCACAATTAAAAGCTGCCCAACTTGAAATTGAAAGTGAGGAAGTATTGCGTAAAACCGCCTATGATTTTGGGAATACCCAAATCTTTACAGGAAAAGAAGAGGTAGGAAATGGCTCTGATGGGATCTATACCCAAATTGGTGTTCAACAACAAGGCATAGATGTTTTTGGAATAGCTCCCCGTTTGAAATTACAGAAAGAAAGGGTGGCCCTTGCTGAAAATGCTTTAGAACTAAATACCTTAGAAGTGGAACGTGAAGTAAGCAGGGCCTGGGCTTCAGTTTATACAAGTAAAAAGAGGTATCGGGTATATAAGAAAATGGATTCAATTTTTGAAGACATTGAAAGAGCAGCACGAATCAGGTATGAAACAGAAGCTACCTCTAAACTGGAGTATCTTGCTACTTCAAATCAGGGGAATGAGGTTAAAATACAGCTGGAACAATCGTACCGAGATTACCTGAAATCAATACAGCGTTTAAACCTATGGTTCGTTAGTGACACAATCTATGATGTACCAGATTTGCCTGTTGAAACTTTAGACGAACCTTTAAACTTTCTGGTAGAGTCGCTTGAAAATCATCCGTTGCTACAGGTTTCGGAACAAAGGATAGATGTTGCCAAAGCGGTTACCAGAGAACGAAAATCTGAATTTTTGCCCAAATTTCAGGGTCAGTACGGTAGGCAGGAAATAGCCGGGCAATCGGGTTTCTTCCAATATCAAATAGGAATTCAAATTCCGCTGTTTTTTGGGCCGGAATTAGGCCGTACACAGGAAGCACAAGTAAATAGACAGATTGCAGAGCAAAACTTTTATCAGGATAAAATCGAACTGGAAACCGCCTATAAAAATATGCGTGAAGACTACATCAAATGGAGAAACTCATGGAATTATTATAGGGATGAAGCACTTCCGCTGGCCAAAGAGCAACAAGATGGATCAGTGCTGGCCTTTAAGGAAGGCGCTATCGATTATGTGACATTTCTCCAAAATATAAGAGATGCCATTAGAATCGAGGTAAATGCCTGGAGTGCTTTTAACGATTATCTCGACAGCCGTTACCAACTGGAATATTACCTTAAGAATTCAAATTAAAAATTAAAATAAGAAAATCGATATGAATACAAGATCAATAAATATTCTAATGCTTGCCTTAACGCTCAGCATATTCTTTGGATGTAAAGAAAATCCTGCGGCAGGGGAAGATGCTTCCAGTGAAACTGCAACTACTAATACCGAAGAAGGTGAAAATCACGGTGAGGAAGGAGATGAAGAAGAAGGAGGGATGCGTTCGGTACATCTTTCAGAAATGAAATTCAATAGTCTGGGGATTAAAGTAGATACCTTGCCTAAAAAAGCTTTGTCCGGTATTGTGGAAGCCAATGGCCAGTTAGAAGTGCCGCCTCAATACGAAGCTACAGTTACGGCCGTCTTAGGCGGTAATATAACTTCTATAAAGGTTATTGAGGGGGATAAGGTAAATAAAGGTCAGGTGTTGGCTTATCTTTCTCACCCAAATTTAACCAGAATGCAGTCTGATTATATTAATGCATATAGTAGGATGCAATTTTTGGAAAAGGAATTTGAAAGACAGAAACGTTTATATGAAGCAGAGGTAGGATCTGGAAAATCTTTTCAACAAACCCAATCAGATTACCAGTCTGTACAAGGTGAAGTGCGGGGGTATGAATCACAGTTACGGCAGTTAAACCTAAATGCTTCCCAGGTTAGAGACGGTGAATTATATGAATATATTCCGGTAGTAAGCCCAATTGGAGGTTATATTGAAAAAGTACTGGTACAGGTAGGACAATATGTAGACCCTCAGACCAGTATGTTTATGGTAGTTGATAATGAACATGTGCATGCCGATCTAATGGTTTTTGAAAAAGATATTTATAAGGTGAAAGAAGGCCAAAAGATTGCGTTTACACTGGAATCGGTTCCAGGCAGTAATTTAACCGGGGAAATTTATTCAGTGGGGAAACAATTTGAACAAAACCCCAAAGCGGTACATGTGCATGCAGAAATCGATAATAAAGAAGATTTTCTAATTCCGGGGATGTATATAAACGGAAAAATCAGGACCGGTGAAGAAGCTGTTCCTGCCTTACCGGAAGAAGCAATAATTGAAGAAGAAGGAAATCCCTACATCTTTACGGCCCAAAAACACCAGGAAGATGGTGAAACCGAATGGGAATTGAAACCAGTGCAGGTTAGAACGGGAATAAATGAAGATGGTTGGGTTGAAATTAAACTGCTGGAGCCTCTGCCTGAAGGTACGTTGGTTGCCTATAATAATGCCTATTATCTGGTTTCTGAAATGCAGAAAAGCCAGACTTCCCATGGTCATTAAATTAAAAAAATTAGATGGATGGACTCTCTGTTAAATGTTTGTCTTAATTAAAATTCCAGAGGGTTCATCCTTAATACTAAAATTAATATTACAGCAATGAAAGAAATAAAAGCATTTATAAAACCGAAACGAGTTCAAAAAGTGATAGAATCCCTTAGTGAAAGTGGATTCAAAAGTATGACGCTTTCCCAGGGGGAAGGTACCGGGGCTTTTAAAGCAAAAGGCGCATCACCTTCTTTAGATTTCCGTGTAACAGACAGTCCGGTTGTAAAGTTAGAACTGGTATGTCAAAACGAAGAAGCACAATCAGCAATAGATATTATCCTTGAGAATGCAAAAACAACTGAACCCGGTGACGGAATAATTTATCTTTCCGATATTGAAGATGCCTTCCAGATAAAAACCGGGGAATCCATAAAGCGTTACGACCCCTAAATACTTTTATAGCAAATGGAAAAAATAGTAAAAAAGTTGGAAAGCAAAGGCATCCGCCCTACGGCAATGCGCTTGATGACCTATAGACGGCTGGCACAACTGAATGTGGCCGTTAGCTTAGGCGACCTTGGAAAGGATTTCGAAAGCTCGGAAAGGAGTACGCTTTTCCGTACTATGAAGACATTTGAAGAAAAAGGAATCGTGCATCAAATTGAGGATGGCACCGGCATCATTAAATATGCCCTGTGCGAAGACAATTGTGAATGTGAGGTGGGAAACGACCTTCACTTACATTTTCATTGCAATAGTTGCGGGGAAACCGTGTGCCTTACAGAGCACAAAATCCCTCAGATAAACCTGCCCGAAGGCTATGTGGCAGAGGATATCAATCTGGTAGTAAAGGGAATATGTGAGAAATGTAGCAATGACTTGGATTAAGTTTTTTGATTTAAAAAATTGGAACAATGATGAAAATTTATAAGAAAGAAAGCAAGGTATATATGGTAGCTCAAAATAGATTGGATGCTACCGATTATGACAATTTGATATCTCAATTAAAAAACCATATACAGGCAAACCATAAAGTGTACTGGTATATTGAAATGGAAAATTTTGAGGGGTGGACCGCAAGTGCGTATTGGAAGGGCATTGAACTGAAACTTCCGAATGAAGAACGCGTTAAAAAGGTTGCATTGGTGGGAAATACAAAATGGAAGGAACAGTTTACGGAAGTTTTGATTCCCTTTACAAGGACACATATTAAATTCTTTAGCCCTGAAGAAAAAGATTTGGCCAAGGAATGGATGGAGAAAGGAAATCATTAAAAAAGTTAAATAAATTTAAACAGAAAGATTATGATGGACGACTGATATTTTGGGGGAATGCACTGGATATGGTGGGGGCTTTGGATAATCCTTATCTTTTGGATATTCTTAATTCCTTATCCCACCCCGGGACAAAACAGACGGAAGGATAAGGCTATGGAAGCCCTGAGAGATCGATACGCCCGGGACGAGATAAGCGATGAGGAATTTGAACAAAAGAAGAAAGTCCTTCAGGATAAGAAGAAGTAGTTATAAGGCACAGGCATCGAAAGCGATGGCACCTATGGTATATAAAAGAAGGTAAAAATGAAAAAACGGAAAGTATTTGTTTTTATATTCATTGGATTAGCCCTTGGCTTATTTATAATACAGCCCCTGGCTATTTCACTCCACATGTATGACATGCAGGGAGATAATGGCGAATGGTGGAAATCTCTGCTTGCTTCATATCAGCAGGAATTTAGAGTATGGGATTTGGATCAAGCCATAATCAAATTGCTATTTGGACTGCTGGGCATTGCCTTGTCGCTTATGTTTATGGTCAGGCAAAGAATATTTCAATTGACCGGAAGAAAAGATAAGCTGGAGGAGATCAGAGAGCTGATTGCGGCAGGAGAAAACCAGCAAGTAGAATTTAAATCTACCTTGAGATGGGATTTGAGGCAGTTTAAACCGAATAAGGCTTTGGAAGACGTAATAGCAAAAACAATTGCCGGGTTTATGAACACCCAAGGAGGGCATTTAATTATCGGAATTGATGATGAAGGTAGTATTCTGGGGCTGGAACAGGATTATGGTACTTTAAAAAAACCTGGCAAGGACGGGTTTGAGCAATATATAATGCAATTGGTGTCCCTCAAGTTGGGTACCCATTTTTGCACTTTGGTTAAAGTGTCTTTTCACCAATTTGAAGAAAAGGATATCTGTTATGTAAGGGTTCACAAATCACAAAAACCTGTGTATTTGAATTTGGGCGATCGTTCGCATTTCTTTATCAGAACAGGGAACGGAACCCGCGAGTTGGATATGCCCGAGGCGTTGGAATATATGGAAACATACTTAAACTAAACAATATGGGATTTTTAAAACATTTATTAAGAGGAAATTATGGTCATCATTCCAACAAGCATCAACGTAAAAATAATGACCCAAGATTTAATGAACCCAAGGTTGTTGTGAGATGTACAAAATGCGGCAAAGACAATCCTGAAAATGCTTCTTTTTGTCAACATTATGGCGAGCCTTTAGGTAAAGTAAAATGCATAAGTTGTCAAGAACCAATACCTATGGATGCAAAATTTTGTTCTAAATGTGGCAATGAAGTATAGTTTACATTATGAGAATAAGCAAACAACTTATTGAACGGACTTAAATAATTTTTAAATATGCTCTTAAATAAGCGGATATCAATTTTTGACTTCTTGAAAACCATAAAATTTGACCTGATATTTATCGGTAGTTATTCAATTCTGGTTGGCTATATGGACCAATATGGTTTTTTGTCAAAAATCTCTATTCCAATTGCAATAACCGGCGTTTTTGGTACTGCGGTGGCTCTACTTTTGGGTTTTCGAACCAATCAAGCCTATGAACGGTGGTGGGAAGCCCGTATTATTTGGGGGGCTATTGTCAATGATTCCAGAACACTGGTCAGGCAGTGTGTGTCTTTTTTTGCAAGGGATCAAGGAGGCTATCAAAAGATGGTGAAAGAGATGACCGATCGTCAGGTAATCTGGTGCTATGCCCTAGGGGAATCGTTGAGGAAACTACCCTTTTCCACTCGGGTTAAGGTATACTCAGAATCCTATGGGATTAAAGCATTTAATATTCCTAATGCTTTATTGTCACAACACTCTGAAACTTTGTTAAAGGCAAAAGAAATTGGTATGGTCAATGATTTTCAGCAGGTACAGATAGACAGTACTATAGCCAGGTTATGTGATTCAATGGGCAAATGCGAACGTATAAAAAATACTGTCTTCCCCAAAGCACACAGCTTATTGATTCATTTGATCATCTACGTTTTTGCTACAATGTTGCCTTTTGGATTGGACGATAAAAATATAGCAGTTGAAATCGCTATAACATTTATTATACCAGTCATTTTCATTGCCATTGAAAAAACATCCATACTCATGCAGGATCCCTTTGAAAACGACCCTTTGGATACACCCATGACTGATTTGGCCGAAACGATAGAAATAAACATTAAACAAATGATAGGTGAAACAGATGTTCCTGTAAAGAAAGAGCCAACAGATTATTATATTTTATAATACAAGATGAATACAATGGATTTTCAAACTGAAATAACACTGATACCGAGATTATTTGTCGCTCTTTTACTAGGTGTCCTGATAGGACTCGATAGGGAAATTGACGGAAATGCGGCAGGAATTAGAACGTATGCAGCCGTTTGCCTTGGGGCCGCATTAATTACAATAATCAATACTCATATTGAAGTAACTGACCAAACCCGCATTGTCGCCAATATTGTTTCCGGTATTGGGTTCCTTGGTGCAGGAATTATTTTTAGGGATAGCGCGAAAAATTTAATTTCCGGTTTGACTACCGCAGCTACAATTTGGGCCACTGCCGCGGTTGGTATATCAATTGGGTTTGGTATGTACCTCATTGGAAGTGTTACATCCGCTTTTCTTATTCTATTATTGGTTTCACATCATTTCCCTTTTTTGAAAAAACATAAAATAAACAACACCTAAAATGAAAAAATTACAACTAAAAATTCCGGTATTGCTACCTCAGGTGCCAAATGAAAAAGACACTTGTGTGCAAAGGCTCATTGCTGAATTAGAGGCCAAAGAGGGTCTTGAAAAAGTACATATAGTAGATGATCAGGAAGATACGGTGCCGCAACTGTGCTTTCATTATGATCCGGACATTATCTCTATTGACCGAATTCAATCTTTGGCGGAAAATGCCGGGGCAGAAATTACAGAAAAATATGGTCATCTTCTTTTAGAGGTTGAGGGGATTAGACATACAAGGCACGCTCGTTCCATCGAGAAAAGCCTTTTGGCAATCAATGGAGTTTTGGAAGTTTCCGTTTCAGGCTCTGGAATGGTACGACTTGAATTTGATAAAAAGCAAACGAATTTTGATGAAATAAGTAAACAAATTGAAAAAGAATACCTTCAGATTCAGCGGAGTTCTTCAAACGAAAATGATTACACCAAAGCATCCAAAAAACAGGAGCGTTCAAAGAAGGAAGATACTAAAGAACAAACTTCCACAGAGGGGCACGAGCACAAAGAGGGCGAGACCCACGAGGAAGGAGAAGGGCACGCCCACGGTGGGATTTTCGGTAAAAATACGGAGCTTATTTTTTCTATTATCTGCGGCGCCCTTCTCGGGATAGGTTTCGGACTTTCCTATGTTGCATCCATCCCAGATTGGGTCAGTCTTACTTTATACATAGGTGCTTACTTTTTTGGGGGTTACTTTACGGCAAAAGAGGCCATACAGACCGTTGCCAAAGGTGGTTTTGAAATCGATTTTTTAATGTTGGTGGCCGCCATAGGTGCCGCTGTTCTGGGAGAATGGGCCGAAGGTGCACTCTTGCTGTTCCTGTTCAGCCTTGGCCACGCCCTGGAACACTATGCAATGAACAAGGCCCGAAAGTCCATAGCGGCCCTTGCCGATCTCGCACCAAAAACAGCTTTGCTCAAAAAAGATGGCAAAACCGAAGAGGTGGGTATCGAAAAATTGGGTATAGGCGATATTATCGTGGTCAAGCCGAACAGTAAAATATCTGCCGATGGCGTTGTGGTCAACGGAAAAAGCAGTGTCAACCAAGCTCCGATTACCGGGGAAAGTGTACCGGTAGATAAAGTTCCCGTAGAAGATGTTGACAAGGATTATTCGGCGCAAGATGATATCAAGGATGAAAACCGCGTTTTTGCCGGAACGATCAATGGGAACAATACTTTGGAAATTAAAGTGATCAAAGCAGCCAAAGATTCAACGCTTTCCCGATTGGTGAAACTGGTTAACGAGGCCCAGACCCAAAAATCACCTACCCAGTTGCTCACCGATAAATTTGAAAAATATTTTGTGCCGTCCGTCCTTATTTTGGTCGGGATTCTTTTGTTCGCTTTTTTAGTTATTGACGAACCCTTTAGCGCGAGCTTTTACCGGGCAATGGCGGTACTGGTAGCTGCAAGTCCCTGTGCGTTGGCAATCTCGACCCCAAGTGCTGTATTGAGTGGAGTGGCCAGAGCTGCCCGTGGCGGGGTATTAATTAAAGGAGGGCGCCCTCTGGAGGACCTGGGGGTTATTACCGCCCTCGCCTTTGATAAAACCGGAACTCTAACGGAAGGAAAGCCAAAACTTACCCAAGTGGTGCCACTTGGAAATATATCTGAAAACGAACTTCTCAAAATAGCAGTAGCTGTGGAAAGTTTGAGTGATCACCCCCTGGCCAAAGCTGTAGTTCGTGATGGAAAAGAGCGTCTGGAAGGCGAGGAAATCCCAAATGCCTCTAATTTGGAGGCAGTTCTGGGTAAAGGGATTAAAGCATCGTTTGGCAATGATAAAATCTATATAGGTAACCTCGACCTGTACGAAGGGCTTGATGAGAGTACACCTTCCGAAAAAATAGCTACGAAAGTGCGTGGTCTTGAAGGTGGTGGAAATACAACAATGCTTATACGAAAAAATGAAGAATATATAGGCATCATTGCATTAATGGATACCCCTCGTGAAGCCGCCAAGGGAACCCTCAAAAAATTAAAAGAAATCGGCATTAAACGAATGATCATGCTTACCGGAGATAACCAGAAGGTAGCAGACGCTGTAGCAGAAGAAATAGGATTGACCGATGCCTGGGGGAGCCTATTGCCGGAAGAAAAAGTGGATGCTATAAAAGAATTAAAAGAAAAGGAATCCAAGGTGGCAATGGTGGGCGATGGCGTTAATGATGCCCCTGCCATGGCAAACAGCACTGTAGGCATAGCTATGGGTGCTGCGGGAAGTGATGTAGCCTTGGAAACGGCGGATATTGCGCTAATGGCCGATAAGTTGGAAACCCTGCCCTTTGCCATAGGCTTAAGCAGGAAGGCAAAGGCGATTATCAGGCAAAACCTTTGGGTTAGCCTTGGTATTGTGGCCCTGCTTATACCTTCAACCATATTCGGCTTGGCAAATATTGGAGTGGCTGTAGTAATCCATGAAGGTTCGACGCTTCTGGTGGTTTTTAATGCGTTAAGGCTTTTGGCTTATAAAAAAGATTAGATCCGGACTTAGACTGTTTTTCGAAAGAATATAAAATGACAAAAACGGAAAAAAAATTATCGTCAAAAGGGATACGTCCCACTGAAATGAGGTTGAAAATTTACAAATACCTCAAAAGGAAAACTTATGCAGTAAGTTTAAATGAAATGCAAAAAGTCTTTATCAATAAAAATATCAAAACGGCCAATAAGACCACTTTCTACAGGACGATAAAGCTCTTTGAGAAAAAAAGCATGGTGCACCAAATTGACGATGGAACTGCTTTTGCAAAATATGCGCTTTCTGATGAAAACACCAATTTTAAACACAGTACAGATTTACATATGCACTTTCATTGTACCGATTGTAAGAAAACAATCTGTTTACCAAATAAAATATCGGAAGAGAGTTTGCCAGACCAGTATGAGGTGAACGATGTGAACCTGGTTTTAAAAGGGATTTGTAAAAATTGTAGTAAAAAATAATAGGTGGGAGTGCCTTAAGCCTGAATCCCAGCCCCCAATGGTCAAGCTTAAGGTTTTTTCCACCGTAACTAACTTAAAAAAAATATGAATATGGAAAAATTTGATGTAACTATAATAGGATCTGGCCCGGGCGGGTATGTAAGTGCGATCCGTTGCGCCCAATTGGGATTGAAAGTGGCCATTGTTGAAAGGTACAGCACGTTGGGCGGTACCTGTCTTAATGTGGGCTGTATCCCGTCAAAAGCCTGGTTGGAAGCCTCTGAGCATTATTACAAACTCAAACATCAATTCGAAAAATTTGGAATTGATGTTAAAGAGGCCAATGTAGATATCCTAAAGATGAACCAAAGGGTTCAGGATGTGGTACAGGAAATCATCAATGGCGTTGACTATCTGATGAAAAAGAACAAGGTTTCCGTATATGAAGGTCACGGTACCATCAGGGATAAAAACACGATTGAGATTAAGGGCGAAGATAAAACGGAAACCATAGCAACCGATAAAATCATCATTGCCACAGGGTCCAAACCCGCTTCACTGCCCAATATTGAAATCGATAAAAAGCGGATCATCTCTTCTACCGAAGCCCTTGCCTTAGGCCAAATTCCCGAGCATTTAATGGTCGTTGGCGGTGGCGTTATCGGTGTTGAAATAGGTTCCGTATTCGCCCGCCTGGGTTCAAAGGTTTCTATAGTAGAATATTTTGATAGCCTAATCGCCACTATGGACGGCGCACTGGGACATCAATTGCACCGTTCCCTAAGAAAACAGGGAATTGATTTTTATTTGGAACATAAGGTAACCAATGCAACGGCAACTGACGGCAAAGTAGAATTGAAAGCGGAAAACCTTTCGGATAAAGAAGAAATGAGTTTAGAAGGCGATTACTGTCTTATGGCCATTGGCCGAAAGCCATATATCGCCAGTTTAGGCCTTGAAAATATAGGAGTAAAAACCAATGAGAAAGGACAGGTAACGGTAGATAAAAACCTTGAAACAAACGTCAAGGATGTATATGCCATTGGGGATGTAATCCGAGGGGCAATGCTCGCCCATAAAGCCAGCGAAGAAGGCGTTTTTGTAGCCGAACGGATTGTTGGCCAAAAGCCCCATATCAATTATTCGCTCATCCCAAATATTGTGTACACCCAACCCGAGGTTGCCGGTGTAGGCTTAACGGAAGAAGAACTGAAGAAGACCAATAGAAGTATAAAAACGGGCTCTTTTCCCTATAAGGCAAACGCACGGGCAAAGATAAGTATGGACACTGACGGTTTTATCAAGGTAATCGCAGATAAGGAAACCGATGAGATACTGGGCGTGCATATGATAGGCCCTCGCATTGCAGACAGCTACACTGAAGCGGTGGTAGCGATGGAATTTAGGGCAGCTGCCGAAGACATAGCAAGAATGTCACACGGGCACCCCACATTTTCCGAGACCTTTAAGGAGGCCTGTCTGGCAGCTACCGAAGACAGGGCGTTGCATATTTAAAGTTGACCTAACAGTAAGTTCTTAAAAATTAAGACGCTACAGAGCTTTTTGAAAAATTAAGGTTTAAGTAATAAACTCAAAAAATAGATAAGATCAAATGGGGCAATCAGTTCGAAATCAATCCACTATTGGGTATATCAGGGAAACGGCAACAAAGTTCCTCGACAGGGAAACAGCTGGGGGGATTTTTTTAATAATTGCTACTATAGTTGCCCTTCTTTTAGCTAATTCACAGTGGGCAGGTGCCTATCATCATTTTCTTGGTGATGAATTGCTTTTTGAATTTTCCGAGCATCTTAGTTTTGGGCTAATAATTGAAGAATGGATCAATGATGGCCTAATGGCAATTTTCTTTTTGGTTGCCGGCCTTGAATTGAAGAGGGAGGTTATGGTGGGGGAATTATCTTCAATTAAAAAAGCCTCAGCCCCCTTGTTGGCAGCTTTAGGTGGTATGGCAGTTCCGGCCCTCATTTTTATTAGCCTAAATTTAGGCACTGAAAATATAAAGGGTTGGGGCATCCCTATGGCTACCGATATCGCATATTCACTAGGGATAATTGGCCTACTGGGGAAAAATGTCCCCAGGCAGTTAAAAACATTTTTAATAGCCCTCGCTATTGCTGACGATATAGGTGCCATATTGGTGATAGCATTGTTTTATAGCAACGAGTTGAGCTGGATATACCTTGGATCGGGCATGGGGGCATTTGGGTTATTATTATTAATGAATTGGACTGGGGTCAAAAATTTGATTTGGTATATTATTATAGGTATCATCTTATGGTATTGCTTCCTTAATTCAGGTATCCATCCAACAATTGCGGGAGTACTTTTTGCCATTACCATCCCAATAGTGCCCAAATTAGACAGTAAAAAATTCAAAGAAAGGACTGCCACAAACGTTACTGATCTTGAGAAAGCAGAGTTAGAAAAATTAAATCCTCTTCAGGATATAAAACAACGAAAAATTTTAAAAGCCATTAAAACAGATACTGAGAATTCAAGGCCTCCTTTGCTCAAACTGGAAAATTCCCTTGTTGATTTTAATGCTTTCTTTATCATTCCTGTTTTTGCAGTCGCGAATGCGGGAGTAAAGCTCGATGTAAATTTAATTGAGGTTGTTTCCGGTTCTTTAGGGTTGGGGATCCTTTTGGGATTAGCAATTGGTAAAGTAACAGGGATTGGTATTTTTACATTGATTGGGCAAAAACTTGGAGTTTCCGAATTACATATTACACTAAACTGGAAACATATAATTGGAATTGGTATGATTGCGGGAATTGGCTTTACCATGTCCCTTTTTATTACCAATCTCGCATTTAATGATCAGGAATTGATTAAAATTTCGAAAATAAGCATTTTGATAGCTTCATTACTTGCAGCTATTGGCGGTGCGGTAATTCTCTTATTAACTTCCAATAAAGGAAAGAAAAATATAGTTAAGTGATATGGGAGAAATGAACAAAAGTACTTTTATAGTAAGTCAAATGGACTGTCCTTCAGAAGAACAGATGATCCGGATGAAGTTGGAGTCTTATGCTCAGGTGAAACACTTGGATTTTGATATTCCCAACAGGAAACTGGAAGTATATCATGTGAATGGAATCGAAGATATACAAACATCAATAGCCGGTTTAAACCTTGGGGATTCCTTTCAAGGGACCGAAGAAGCCGAGCCTCCTGAAATAGAAGACCAATCCAAACAGAAAACAATCCTTTGGTGGGTCCTCGGGATAAATTTCGGCTTTTTCATTATCGAAATGACCACGGGGTGGATATCTTCTTCGATGGGCCTTATTGCCGATTCGTTAGATATGCTGGCAGATTCCATTGTATATGCACTAAGCCTATTTGCCGTAGGTGGTGCTGTTTCAAGAAAAAAGAAGGTCGCAAAATTTAGCGGATACTTTCAAATGGCTCTGGCGACACTTGGATTTGTAGAGGTCTTACGCAGGTTTATTATGAGCAGTGAACCTCCCATATTTCAGTGGATGATTATTATTTCCTCTCTGGCACTTGCCGGAAACTTAATTTCATTATGGTTAATCAATAAGGCCAAAAGTAAGGAAGCCCATATGCAGGCCAGTGCTATTTTTACTTCAAATGATATTATTGTAAACGGTGGGGTGATTCTGGCAGGTGTTTTGGTTTATTTTCTGGATAGCAAATGGCCTGATTTGGTAATTGGCGGCATCGTTTTCACGTTTGTAATGCGGGGCGCCATAAGGATATTAAAATTATCAAAGTAGATCTTATCAAAAAATTTATGGATGGGAGAGTAATTAATTAAAATTTAAAATATGAATGTCTGGCTTTGGATAATAGTATTGGGAATTGCCGCCTGGGCGGCCCATTGGGGTGCGGATCAGTTATTGGCTCCTTTAAAAATGCTCCGTAAACAATGGGGGCTTACCGCTTCTGCAGGTGCTGCTTTCCTTGCCATTGTCACGGCAAGCCCTGAAGTAGCCATCAACATTACAAGTGCTGCACGGGGTGTTTCCGACATTGGGCTTGGAAATTTGTTAGGTTCCAATATTATTTCAATTCCCCTGATGGTAACCATTGCGTATTTCGCTTCCCGGAGACACTTCAAAAAAAATAAAACCCACCAAAAACATCTGGAGAAAAACATTCTGGCATTGAACAAACGTTCTGTTTCCGTTCTTTCCCTACCATATCTAAGTATTATCGCCCTTGTGGCCCTTTTGACTTTACCTAAAGCCTGGCGGGGTCTCCAACCGATAGACGGGTGGATTATGCTGGCGGCATATGGAGTGTTTTTGACCCACGCCATAGTAAAAGGAAGAAAAAAGGGTGAAAAGGTAACCTGGAACAAGAAAAAGATAGCCCTTTCCGTTGCTGGTGCCCTGGCAATAGCCGTAGGTGCCTTCTTTATTGTAAAGGCAACCGAAAATATTGTTGCGGCCTTAAATATTTCGGAAATCGTGGGCGGTCTTTTCATCACGGGCATAATGACCACGGCACCGGAAATTTTCAAGACCTGGAGCGTGGTAAAAGGAGGAGAGGTGACGGCGGGCACCACCAGTGTTATTGCAGACAATGCAGTCACGATGACGGTGGCATTTTTTCCATTGGCACTGGTAACTACCCCAATCGAAGATTTTCAGTTGTTTTGGGTTAACCTGGCCTTTGTTGGGCTTATGCCACTACTATACATCTTGTTTGTGCACCAAAGTAAGGAATTGCACGGTTTCTCCCGCTGGCAAATTTTTGTGTTTGATGCGGCATACATTGTCTATTTGCTGGTAATGATTTTTTTCGTACTAAAACTATTTTGAAGATGAAAGATGGACTTTTTAAAAATTACACAAAAAGGTTCAATATTCTGGATGAAAATATCCGTGAATTGGCAGTAAAATATGCTGAAGAACACTATAGAAAAAACCAATGTTCAAAGGAGGAAGCCCTGGAGCGTGGTATTGTAAAAGCAGAGATGGAAAACAGAAAAATTTAGCCGTAATAATAAAAACACTTCAATAACAAGATGGACTGGATGTTCGAAGATTTCAAATCCGATCTTGATTCCCTCGACCCAAGGGTTAGGGAAAAGGCGCTGGAAATTGCCGGGCAATTAGTTAAGGAGAAAAATTACATGGAAAAAAAGGCTATATCTGAGGCTATTGTAAAAGCTGAGGAATGGTTTTACGATTTAGGAGGATAATAATTAAAACACAAAAGTATGTTACAGATAATTGAATTAACAGGGGGGAATATCATAGCAACAAAAGCTTCAGGTAAATTAAAAAAAGAGGATATGGAAAAAATCCATCCGCTTATCCACGCTATACTGGACAAAGGAATGAAGGTACGCTGGTATTTTGAAATGGAAGACTTTACGGGCTGGGATCTTCCTGGATTCTGGGAAGACCTGAAAATAGATACCACACACGCTCAGGATTATGAAAAAATTGTGATGGTTGGAGGTAAAAAATGGCAGGATTGGATAACTCAGTTTATGAAACCGTTCACCAATGCAGAAGTGAAATATTATGATCTAGAGGATAGAGAAACTGCAAAAAAATGGATTAAAAAATAACTTTTTTAAAATTAAACAATGGAAAACTGAATGTGTAATTAAAATTAAAAAATCATGAAAATATTAGTTCCGATCGATTTTAGTCAAAGTTCAAAAATTGGAGTAGAGTATGCAACAAAGGTGGCCGAATCTTTAAATTCGGAAATCATTTTTGTACATACCTACTCTGGAGGTTATCAATATGCCGGATATGGAGCTATAGCCTATCCGGTCCCCGATAATTTTAGTTCTTACCAGGATTTATACAAAGAGAAAATGCTGGAATTTCTCGAAAATTTTCCGCGTCTGGCCACAATTAAATATAAGAGTATTGTAACCTCTGGAAGAACTTCGGATATAATTTTTCAATTAGCAACAGAAGAAAAAGTCAATTTAGTAATCATGGGTACGGAAGGTGCGGGTGAGGTAGAAGGTTACCTTGCAGGAACTACCAGTGAAAAAATAAGCATGGACGTGCCCTGCCCCGTGCTGGTTGTACCTGAAGATTTAGAAACTTTTGGCTTAAAAAGAATTTGTCTCGCTTTGGATTCAGATAATCTCAGGCCTGATAGAGAATTAAGTATTCTTGCTAATCTATTAATGGCATTTAATGCCAGTCTTTTTATTTTTCATTCTTCTAAAAGTAAAGATGAAAATATTAATGAGCAGGAGGTTAAAGATTATTATAAGCAGTTTTTTAACCTGGAGAATATTTCTGTTCACCTTTTTTCCGACGGAAAAACTGAAGAGAATATAACCAATTTTCTGAAGGAAAACATAATCGATGTTTTGGCTCTATTATACAGGGAACATGATTTTATAGAAAAATTAACTGAACTTGGTTTGAGAAGAAAAATGATTTTTAAATCAGAAGCACCTGTACTTATTTTAAAATAATGACAGAGTTCTTTTTTTTATAAAATATATAGATTTTATAAGGCTGTCGAAATATTATTTTCTGTAAAATTAAATTTCTAAAAGGTCATGTTTTTAGAAAAGCTAAAAAACTTTTCGCACAATATCGCTCTGTCGTTGGTGTTTAAGTTGCTGCTGATCTTAGGTGCTTTTGGAGTTAATTACAGAAAATGGATTGGAAATAGTACAACAAGATGTCCCAAAGTAGAAGAAATAGAAGAAAGAAAAAAGCTCAAAAACCATCGAAAGGTCAAATCTCAAAAAAGGATAAGGTCAAGGGAATTATCGTACTTGTCCTCTTGGTCATAGCCTCATTTTCGCTTTACTTTTTTGTGCTAAAAGGGAACATTCATAAGCATTGAATTTTGATGTGTTCGCTCACTAAAAAACCACCTAATTTCTTAAACCCCAAAATTGTAGTTGTTGATAATGTGGGTTTTATTTTAATTAACATATAAACCCAAATCAGATTTGAAAAAACAATTACTCAAGATAATAAACGATTACAAAAAAGAAATAAAACCCGTAGAAGAATCAAACCTCAATGATTTCAGTATCGTTGAAAATGGGATATCGATTTCCAGACAGTATCTACAGAAATTACGAGTATGCGTAAGGGAAAATGAGTTCAAAAATCCAGAGGAAGAAATCATATTTTTCAAAAAGCATAAGCCTTATATTTACAGTCGCTTGAAATATTACGCTAAGCTCTACAACTTTCTGATTAATCGGCCGGCCGGAACGATTAAATCACAACAATTGTTTATAGACGATGAGATTAAAAAACTTCAGGAAAGCAATCGCCGCCATTTGGATTTTATAAAGTATTATAGGGAGGGATCTACCGTTCTCGATGAGTTTTATTTTTTGCGGGGAAAAGATAAAATCAGTTTGGTTTCAGACACCTCTCACTTTTATACCGATGCAGAATTTTCTACAAGTCACGATAATGCCGTTGCCAAAATTATGGCGTATGATCTTTTGGTCAACCACTATATTCAGGAATTGGACGATTTAAGGAATTTATCTTATGGAAAATCACGAAAATTAAACACCTTGGCCACCGGCGATCGACTGAGTTGGACTGCTTCAAAAACAGACTGTCTCATTACAGTTGTTGCAATGAAAGTGCAAATGGAGGTCGTCACCGACCTCGCATTCACAATTCTCTGCGGAAAGTGCCATAAAGATACGCTGGGTACTGATTCGTTTGAGCGCATTGGCCAGCGTACTTTTTACACCTGCCGTTTGTCGTTCGGAATCTTTTCCGCTAATAAACGCATCCGCCATTGCCCTTGATGTGGTATTGGTTTCTAAAAACTGAATAAGGCTGTCCGTGTCCAGATATTGATAAATGGCGATCAAATGTGGCAGGGTACAAAATTTGGGGTAAGAGTTTTTCAATTTCCAGATCAACCCGCCGATCAATCCTTCCGCAGCATCATTGAAAAAATTGGTCGTTCCGCTCGTGCCGGATTCCCTTTGCTCCAATAGGTTCTCGATCAATACCCTTGAAACCTCGTTTACGCTTTCCTCGTTCTCTAAATAGCGTGGAGCGATGGGATTCACCCTATGTATAATCTTATCGAAGGAGATGACCTTAAACGGAATATCGCTATCCTTGAAAAGCGGATACGCCATTTCCGTCAACTCAAAATCCTTATAGTCGTGGATGATCCCGCAAAAGCCTTCTTTTCGGAAATGCCTTAGGAAACCATAAACTACGCTTTCAGTCTTGCCACTTCCGGCAGATCCGATGATGGATGCCCCACGTTTTACGTTTTCCAGTTTAAAGTTTCCATTGCTCGTTGCAAAACTAACCTGATATTTACTATCTCTATTTTTTGGCTCGTCCGTTTTGTGCAAAAAAACATACAGTCCTGTATTAATCAGCATCAGCGGACAAACCAGGATCAATGAAATCAAAATAAGTCCATTGTTGCTCGATAGGTAAAATACCAAAGCACCGAGCAAAGCCACGTTTAAAAAAAAGGCATAACGGGTCAACCTGTACAGCATATAAAATAGCGCACTTGTTAAACCAATAATTAAGAGTGTCGTTGTAAGGTTGTCCAGTTGCATAACAAAGATTTAGATTCCGATGGAACTTGATTTGATGGCCACGTCCAAACCTTTGCGCAGCTTATTGAAAACCTTTAGGGCAAGCTGCGCCTGGTTGGTCGGGATACTTGGCATTATCGGGATGCCCGTTTCCCGCATCAGTTTAAAAGCGATTGCCTTTTCATTGGTCGGCAATTTCATCAGGGAGGCAAAGTAGATTTTTGGGTTTTTAATGAAATTCTTCCGGGCTTTGTAGGTTTCGGCAAAGTTCCGTTGGTAGCCAAAAGTCTTATCAAAGGTTTTTTCTGCTTGTTCAAAAAACTTGTCCCGGTCAAAACCCCGTTTAACCTGTTTCCCTCTCATCTCGACATCGGAAGCCTTGTATTTACTCCCCGGCGAAAGGCTGAACGAATTGGAAGCATCCTTGCGACTTACGATAATATGGATATGACTTTGGTTGCCGGCCTTGGGCATTCCCTGGACAATACGTTTCCCATCCTGTTGGTGCGGGGCCTGCTTTTCTAATTTAGCAATTTCCCGTTCCCGCTTTCTGGCACTTCCTTCCATCGAGCCGTTTTCTATGTTTCGGATCTCATTTTTTAGCTGCAATATTTTGGAGGCAAAGGGTTGGTTTTCTTTGATCTGTTTGTCTGTTCCCTTGAAGGTTCGTTGGTGCTCGATTTTTGCGTAATACTTTATATCGTCAATAGTTACCGGTCGGCCATTAATTTCCCGGTTGAACGATCCCACATAATCCTTCATCAGCTCGCGGGTGTACTTTTTCAGATCTTCGCTACTGTTCTGTAATCTGTTCAGTTCATACTTGGAAGGGCTGACCGTAATCGAATAGAATTTTGGCTCTTTCTTTTTCAGTTTGGCACCGTTCCCATCAATATCCTTTACCACTTCCTCGGCCGATTTCATCGTCATATTGGTTGAAAAAATATTCCATTTCCTCCTGTTCCAAACTTTGATTTTCCTTTTCCAGATAGCCCACAAAATCGCCCGAACTTTGTGAATAATTTCCTCCTAATTTTTGAGGTGTGATCGTGATATACATAGCTCAAAAATTTAGAGTTCGTTATTTAGATTTCGTTTTTCTTGAAAATGCACTTCCTTCTTTTCTTTCACAAATTTCTTCTCCAAGATCAGCGGTTTCTTTTTGGGTTCTTCGGTCTGAAAAAGGGATTCGATCATCGCCACGGTGGGTTTGGTCTGGGTCTTTTCCATATTCCGCATTATGGCGATTACCGCATTGATCCGTTTCTTTAAATTGGCCTCTATCGTCCTCCCGGTCGGGCCCAGTTTTTCCCGTGGCGAGATTTCATTGTAGAAGAAAAAATCGAGCATCACCGCCATTGCCTCGGTATGCGATTTGAAGTGTGCTCTTGAAAATTGCTGGAAACGCTTGGCGGTTTCCTTTTTGAATCTAATGCCGATAAATGAGTCCATAATTCGCCGATTTGTCGCAAATCCTTCCCTAAAAATGGGCGCTCACAGGGCATTTGTCGCAAATTGTAGAAATCCAAATAATCACTTGATTTTTAATTAACTAAAAATCAAGTGATTAACAAGAAGTAGGAGTGCTTAACATCGCATCGCGTGTTACCCTCTTGCTACTCCTTTTCGTCCCGCCCAGCTGGACAAAATTCCGTACAATTTGGCTAAAAAGCCAATTGCCAGTTTCAGGGAAATAATTTCCTGTTATGTAATTTTTCGATGGGTACGGTTATCGGCGAAAGTCAAAAAATGGATAACCCTACGTAAAATTGAATGCTGAATTTCAGCGAAATAAAGATAATGATTTTTATTGAATTGAAAATTCAATAAAGCAAAAAACACCACTACAATATAGCGGTGTTTTCCTGGGAAATTTTTAAAAATTAAATATTGAATACAAAAGTATAGGAATACAAATTCCTTATAGCTTCTTCTTCAATCATCGTTTCAAAACTTGTATAATTTTCCTTGACGTATTTGCGGATTTCATCCCCAAATTTTCGTTCTACATCTTTTTTAGAATCCTCTAAAAGTCGGTTTTGAGTTTTTTCGCTCAAGTCGGTAAAATTTAGATAAATCATAGCTTTCAGTTTAAAGGATTCCGTTATCTGCAAAACTGTAATAGTCACCATCAGGGGTCAATATCAAATGGTCTAAAACTTTGATATCAAACAGCTCTCCTGCCTTTTTAATTTTCTGGGTTAGGCGTTTGTCGGCTTCACTTGGTTTTAAAGTTCCACTCGGATGGTTATGTAATAAAATTACTGCGGTAGTGAGGCTCTTTAAGAGGACAGCAAATAAAATTCGCACATCTACTAAAGTACCCGTAATTCCTCCGTTGGAAACCTCATAAATCCCTTTCACTTTATTGGCATTATTGAGTAATAGTATTTTAAAGGTTTCGTGTAGTTCGATTGTTTCTTTGTTCCAATGGCTGTAAGCTAAATCTGCCGCACTCTGGGAACAGGTGATTTTGGGAAGTAAATTTGCTTTGGTGCTTCCGCTGTAACTTATAGCTATTTCATTAACTTTGCTTTTCATTATTAGCTTATTAAAAGGGTTAATAATTAAAAGAGGGCGCTACTTTCCAAGGGAACGCCCTCTTTGCTTTTTAGGATTACTTATCATTTTTGCTTCCTAGTAATAGGATTTCATTGGCTTCCACCTCGGTTACATAGCGTTGGTTTCCGTCATCGGTGGTATAGCTTCGGGTTCGTAGTTTTCCCGTTAGGGCTATTTCCTTTCCCTTACCTACATAATTTTCGATAATCTCGGCAGTCTTGCCCCAAGCTACAACCGTGTGCCAGTCGGTGGACTGTACCTTTTCGCCTTTGCTGTTTTTGTAGTGTTCGTTGGTGGCGATTGAAAAACGGGCTACTTTTTTTCCGCTTTCAAGGTTGGTAATGGTTGGTTCCTGTCCAACGTTTCCGATTAACTGTACGTGATTTTTTAAAGTACTCATAATAAAATATTTAAAGATTAATAATGCTATCTGAACCATTCAGACAGTTTGCGTTTCTATTTTTTTGAAATGATTTACTTATTATATCCAGAGCGTTTTCCTTTTTTGTTTTTTTTGGTGCCGCTTCCTTTTTGATGTTTTTGTACGATTTCATAAGATTCATTTTAGATTTACTTCCCATAGCGCCCTCGCTGTTACCTTTTTTTGTTGCTGATACGGTTTCAATATTTGGAATTGATAAGGACTTATAAAAAGGAGGCACGACTGGCTTATGCAGTCCGTTCAACTTCCAAATGTTGGTATTTTGCTGTCAAAAAAAGGGAGGGACAGTGAGGGGTGCGGGAGTAGTTCTAAAGTCTTTTGTGAAGTACCAATACATAGGAAGTGGCACCAAATGATTAAATGGAATTCCGATAAAGCGGACTGTGTTCACGATTTCGAATTGGGAATGCAGTGTTCCTTCCCAGAGCATCGGGAAGGGTTAACGGAATGGAAAGGAGAAATTGTGGATGGTGTCCAAGACTTTTTAGGGAAGCTTTTTGCCCGGAATGTAGCTTTTTGTGGAATGAAGAGAAATGTGCTGAATGATTTTTATATATTAATCATAATAATCAAGTATCTTTGTTCATAAATAACACGTGTTCACGAATTATGAACAATAAAAAATAGTGAACAATAAAATGTTTTTGTAATGACTGAATTAGATATTTTCAATAATGCAATTCATAATTTAGAGAAGGATATCCCGATTATTTGGGACTGGAAAACTATTGATCCTAATAAAGACACTGGTATAGATGGGGAATTAAATTTAACCCTTAATGATAAGAAGGTCGTATTACTGGTAGAGATTAAAAAGGATGTGAAGAATCATCAAATACTCAATATACTACATTACAACAGTGAATTTCAAAACTTTCTATTGGTTGCCGAAAAGTTATTTCCAAAAGTAAAGGAAGAACTAAGAGCGCATAACGTGAATTATTTAGAGGGCAATGGAAATGTCTATATAAACCATAATGAAGTATTCCTATATATTGATACCAATAAAACACTTAGAACTAAAAAGGATAAAGGAAATAGGGCATTTACAAAAACTGGACTTAAGGTCGTATTTCATTTTTTATTAAATCCCCAGTTATTAAATCACACTCAGAGAGATATCGCTGAGCTTACAAATGTAGGCTTGGGAAATATTCCTTTAATTATAAATGGGTTATTGGACACTAACTTCATTTTAAAATTGAATAAGAATGAATACATCATCAATCATTATGAAGAACTTCTCAATAGATGGATTACAGAATTTGAACAAACTTTACGGCCTACGATTTTTAAGCAACGTTTTAGATTTCAAAATAAAAATCAAGATTGGAAAGAAATACAGTTCAACGAAGGGAAAACCGTATGGGGAGGTGAACCTGCAGGGGATATACTCACCAATCATTTACGCCCAGAAAAGTTTATAATATACACGATAGAGACCGTAAAAGAACTGATGCTCAACTATAGACTAATCCCAGATGATGAAGGAGATGTATGGGCATACGATCTCTTTTGGAACCCCCAATTTAATGAGAATACAGCACCCGCAGCATTAGTGTATGCAGAATTGATGATCGGGAATGATAAAAGAAGCAAAGAAACCGCAAATCTAATTTTGAATGAGCAAATCAAACCAAACCTATAAGGAATTAGCAATCCCTTATTTTAAAGAAGTTTTTGACATTATCGATGATGTATTGGTAAAACTGAACATACCATACTACCTCATTGGCGCAAGTGCGGTAGCCTTAGAACTATTGAAAGGAGGTATTAAACCCAACAGGGGAACAAAAGATATTGATTTTGCTATAATGATAGCTTCCATACAGGAATTTGAAGCCGTGGTTGAAGCACTTCTCAAATATGGATTTAACAAAGTAGAAGCTCCGTGGACTCTCTATAATGACAAATTCAATATTGCTATTGATCTATTACCCTTTGGAGAGATAGAAGAAAAATTCACCATAAAATTTAATGAACGCTACACAGATTTACACGTTCTGGGATATAACGAAGTGCTACAAGAATCTGAAACCGTACAAATAGAAGAAAAGTCCTTGCAAATCCCATCCCTTCCCGGAATGGTAATTTTAAAATTAATAGCCTGGAGCGATAGACCAGAAGAAAGGGATAACGACCTCTATGATATTTTAAGAATCATTGAACATTACTTCGATTTAAATTTTGATGAAATAGTAGAACATCACAATGACACTTTTCCGGAGGAAGATGACTTGGATCAATTCAAAATTGCAGCAAGAGTATTAGGGAGAAAAGCAAGCCACTTTTTAAATATTTCAGAAGCCATCAATGATAGAATTTTAAAAACCATCAACGATAACGTTGCAAATGCCAAAGATTCAGTAATTGCCAAACAATGGATAAGAAATAGAGAATGGGATTTAGAATATGCCGTTGAAATTTTGGAAGAATTTAAATTAGGTTTGATTGAAAATAAATAGATATGTCTCAACTTTCTGAAATAGTTTCAAAAATAATTTCATTAAACAGCACATTATTTCAGGAAATGTGCGATGAAATCATACTACGTAATTACCCGTCTCACAAAGATTTTGGTCGGTCTGGTATGGCATTAGGAAAAGAAGAAACAAAATCAGGGACACCAGACTCTTATATACTTTTGGATAATGATCTTTTTGTTTTTAATGAGATTACAAAAGATAAAAGTGGAGGGTTAAATAAGCTTATAAATGACTTCACTAAATGTATAGATGAAGAAAAGACTGGAGTAAAAAAAGAAAAAATACAGACAATCACATTCTGTGCAAGTTTTGAGTTAAAACCAGGTCAAAGTGATCAACTCAATGAGCTATGCAAAAAAGAAAATATCTTAATGGATTTTTGGGGTATCAATCGTATTGCGAGAAATATTTTATTACAAAATACAGACATAGGTAATAAATATTTAGACATCCCTTTAGATAAATCCCAGTGGGTCTCTTTAGAAACATTTGTCAAAAACTATAACAGTGCTGGCAAACAAATTGCTACACCATTAAACAACCCATTTCTACATAGAGAGACTGAAATCAAGGAAGTTTTTCAATTAATCAATAAGCATCATATTTCAATCATTTCTGGCCCTGCTGGGACAGGAAAATCTAAATTATGTGTTGAAGTATTAGATAGACTACTAAGAGAACAACCTAGCACAATGGTTTGGGTAAATTCATTTGACAGTGATTCAATTGTAGATGATCTAAAAGGAAAGCTATCGGTAGGCTCACAAACCATTCTTTTTATAGATGATGCACATAGAATATCTCATTTTGAACGGATTTTACAGTTTTTAAAAAATAGTTCTTACAAAAAAGTAAAAATACTTGTAACTGTTAGAGATTATGCTGCAACAGATTTTTCTGAACACATTAGTGAATTTGATTTCGAAACTATAAGTATCAAAAGACTTAAAGATGAGGAATTAAGAGATATTTTAACTACCGAACCCTTTTGTATAAAAAATAAAGATTCACTTTATAAAATATTAGATTTAGCAAAAGGAAATGTTAGACTTGCTCTTATGCTAGCTAAACTTGATGGCGTTAATCAAGATATGTCAGCTCTTAATAACACAGAAGACGCATTTGACCTTTATTTTAAAACTTTCTTAAAGGATTCAAGCGAATTAAAAAATGAAAATGTTATTAATACAATGGCTTTGATTACCTTCTTCAGTTCAGTAAATATGAATTCTATTGATTTTGATAATTTACTCAAGACATTCAAACTAAATAAAAATGACTTTGTTTCAAATGTCGAGTTATTAAGAAAGTCTGAATTGATAAGTATCTATAAAGAAGAAATTAAAATAGTAGAGCAAAACTTAGGTATCTATTTTTTTAACAAAGCTTTTTTTCAATTAAAATCATTAGATTTTGAGATATTACTATTTAATTATTTTCCAAAATATGATTATCGATTTAAAGATTGTGTAATATCTGCTAACAATAGCTTTAATCACGAAAACGTAGTAGAAGCAATTAAATCTGTGCTCTTAAATTTTGCGCGTAGCTCTAAAATTAATCTATTAGAATTCTATGAATTGTTTTGGTTTATCATACCTGACCAAACAATTGAATATATGCTTAAGTTAGGCCTTCAAGGTGAACCTAAATCAGTTGATAAATACAAATTTAACTTTGAGACTAACGAGTTTTCATCACAAAAGCGAAACATATTTAGCTTATTAAGTCATTTTTCAAGAAGACCATCTACCTACCTAAAGAATGCTTTATTAGCTACATTAGAATTTATTAGACGTAATCCTGAAACAGCAAGTGAATTTCATTATACAATAAAAGAATATTTAAGTTTTGATTATCAAGATGTACAATATGGCTATTATAAACAAAGAACTTTATTAGATATTGTTTTAAAAGGGGCAAATGAAGAAAAACAACTTGAGAAAGAATTGTTTTATGTAATAGGGAAAATGCTATTAAAACATAAATTCCAACAAGTAAAACCCATATATGGTAACAGTTTATCAATTTATAATTACGAAGTCAAAAAAGGAACAATCATAGAAGAATTAAGAGATGATATATGGAATAGAGTTTTTACACATTTTGATTCGTATGAAAATGAGTCTTTAGAATTATTAGAATCTTGTGCTTCAATGCATCCAGATAACAATAAAGAGTTAATGAAATATGATTTAGAATTTATATTAAAAATCATTAATGAAAAATTAAATCCAAATATGTTTGAACATTGTAGATATGTACAAAAACAAATATGGTGGTGTAAAAGATCTAAGGTTAATCATAAATTCTTTAGAGAACTTTCAACATCGTTTAACTGTGAGTTATATCAATTTTATAAAATTTTAAACAGACAGGTATTAAATGGGGTTCACAGATATGAACTAGATGATAAATTAGATCATAAAATATATGAGGAAAAAAAGAACAATGAAATAAAGGCTTATACAATTTCTATATATTCTAAAGAACCTGAATTACTCTATAAAGATTACAAATATTTATATGAGGCTACAAATGCTGAATGGAGTATCTCTGGAAACAGTTTTGACATATCAGTTAATTCCATTTTTGGGATTGATTTTAAAAAAGGGTTAGAATTATTAAAAACTATAATTAAAGATAACAATCAAGTGAATTATATACCGTATTGGCCATTTTCAAATTTTCTTATTGAAGAAAAGGAATCTCTTGAAATTTTTGAGGCAATTAGTAAAGGAGATTATAATAGAAAAACCAATATAATATTATGCTATTTTGAAAGACTTAAAGTTAAAAAATTATATCATAAGACAGCGATAGATATTGTTGAGTGGTCACAAACGGCTTCTGAAAACTTCAGCATTTCTTTTGAAAATTTAGAGAAATATTTAAAAGCAGACTCGAAGTTGTTTCATAAGATATTATCTTCTTTGAACAAAAAGATGAAAGAAGGGTTGAGAATCTATTTTTATGGTAGTCTGTTTGAAAAGTATGTAAATTTATTTACTGATGATATTAAAATTTTAAAAGAAACATATTTGTTGCAAGATTTCACACAAGCTCATTTTGATTATGATAGCGAAGGATTAGAGCAACTATGTATATTCTATCCTGAATTTCTTTTAGAATACTTTGAATACTATTATAGTATATCGGAACTTAAAAGACCTAATAGAGAGCATCGCGATAAATACAATTTTGTATGGAAAAATGAAGATTTAATAGAAAGAATGGAATCTATTTTAGATTATATTATTGACAAAGAACATTACTACGGAATAAGTGACCATCCTACAGGAAATCTTTTCGAACAATTAAAACCTGAAGAAAGTAAAAGAGCCATCTCTTTTTTAAGAACATATATGATAAAACATACTAACAGCCCTGAACACTTGACGGTTGTTATGGACATAGTTCATAAAAAATTCGCAAATGAAAAGGAAAGCTTTATAAAAACTCATCTGATTAAAAATAAAGATAAGGCTGTTTTTGAAAAGGTAAGGTGGATATACCAACAAGCAGTTTGGAGTGGAAATGAAGACCCTGATTTGATTAGAGCCAAAAGATGGGAAGAAGTTTTAGGTTATATAAATTCCTTACCTGAAGATATAATGTTATTACCGATACAAAACTATATCAAAGAAATTATTGAAAGAAATAAGGAATATAGTAGAAGAAATAAAAAAAGAAGAAAATAGGTAAGTAACGAGAATCACCTAAACATATTTAAAAATTTACCACTAGTTTTACGTTCAAGATTGATTTCATTTTCAAAACCTAGTCCTTTTGCGTAGTAATCATCAAATAGTTGTGCGTGATCAGGATCTGTTCTAATTGGTTCATCAGATTTTAAAATTTTATCGGTTAAAGTTTTTGTTATAATAGCACCACATATTTCCAGTTCATCACTACATAACAAACCTCCGTGCAAATATTCTCTTGCATCAAAATATCTTAGTAACTCACTGAATTTTGAACCACGTTTTTTAAAGGCTAAAAGAAACACCTCTAAGTCATCAATACAAATAGATAATGGAAATTCATCATCATCTTCAATTACCAATAAATCATTTAAATCAGTTTGTATTTGACCAAATCTTTCCAGGGTAACAATACAACTAAAGGCGTGATGATAATTCTTGGTTTTTATTTGAGCAATTTCATCAATTAAAGCTAAATCGCTATATATTTTGATTGTATCACCATTAATAAATCTCTTTTTTACTCTATATGCTTGATCATATCCCTTCTGTATAACCTTATCAAAATTTTTTTTAATAAGGTCATATGCTTTATCTGGATCAGAGCGAGGTTCTCTTCGTTTTGAAGCTTTAGCCTCAATAATTAAAGCAATTCCTTTATATAATATAAGTATATCTTGTTCATTCCCTAACTCGGTATAGTAGCCTTGATATACCTTTATATCATTTCCAAATACAGACCTGAAAAGCTTTACAATTTTATTTTCCAATTTAACTCCTCGATGCTTATAAAATTTTTCATCAACGATATTCAAACCAGTTATATAGTTTAACAACCTATTATATATTGCAATAATAATTTGTTTTATATCTATAGATTGATATGAACCATCATCGCTTTCGAAAATAGGGTGGCTAAAATATGGATTACTTTCTGTATAAAATAGATATTCTGTGACCTGTCTTTTATAACTAAGTATGCTAACAAATGCTTTTATAATATCTTCATCAAAATGTTCCGACAGTTCTTTAATAGTAAATCGATATTTTTTACCAGGATCCATAACACTTTCCGACATTCTAATATAAGATGGTGGTGCCAATTCTTTCATTTTTATTGGGTTCATTATACCTTCTGCAAATTGTTCAATAGATATATCATCCCAAGTATGCTCATCTTCCTTAGCAAATACTGTATTTAATTTTTGATGCAACATTTCGTCTAAAAAAAGGTAGATCGAAATAAAATCTTCAACACTTAAACCAAAATGATTTCTGATTTCCCTATCAAACGGAGTAAAGTAAACTTTTATTCTTTCTATAATTTGCTCTTCATAATTCAAATCTCCTTGATTAAAATAATTCAAATGGTACAACAATCCCACTTTACGTTGTTCTAGCCATAAATCATCAATATTTGTATCTGATGTAGGATAAAAATGCTCTTCATACCCTTGTTCGATTTCTATTAGCAGTGCTTTTATTTGTTCCCATTCTTCTGGAGTATATTGATATTTTAACCCTGCATTTTCTTTTTTTTCAGAGGTTAAATGTAACCCTGCTAAATAGAAAATTTGTCGTTGAGGAGCTACCAAACCAATTATACTCTCTGGTAAATGTTGCATAGGCACCATTAATAACAAAGTACTTAAATCTCCCAAAAAAGTTTTAGTGTCATAAACACTAACATATTCCTTAAGTTCTCTTGACTTTTGTTCTATATCGATTGGCATAAATCTTCTGTTTTGATATAAATTTAATCAATAGCTATTTATTATTACCAAAAGAAAAAACCTTTCATTCCAAAAAACTGACTCCATCACTCAAAAAGCTAAAAGATTTGAACTTTATGTTGCATCCATAAAAGTTTTGCGGTTTGTTTTAGCATTGATCAACATTAAACGACACTAAATAATATCAAAATATATATCACCATCAAAAACGGCAAAATGTTGTACCTATGTTGTACCCAGTCCATAAAAAAAGGCTTCACATTTCTGTGAAGCCTTGTCTTTGCTAGTAGCGGGAACTGGACTCGAACCAGTGACCTTCGGGTTATGAGCCCGACGAGCTACCTACTGCTCTATCCCGCGATATTGGACGGCAAATATACAACCCTTTTTCTGTTCTCACAAGGGGTTTTGAAAAGTTTTTTTTCACTCCTGTAATATTATCGTTTCAATAACATTTAGTAGGCTGACTATTAGATATCTTTATCAAGATGAAAAAATTTTTAATTGGCCTTTTAATTTTAATTGTATTGCTGGGAGCGGCTGCAATTTACCTCAACACGTATCTAGAAAATCAATTAAAAGGAATAATTGAAAACGAATTACCGCAATCCCTTTCCTTAGAATATAAAGATTTAGAAATAGACAGCTGGCAAGGAAATGCCAGTTTGACCAACGCCACGGTGCGCATAAATATTACGGATACTGTACCTAAAAGCGAAGTAAAAAATGCAACCGTAAAACTTACCGGTTTTAATCATTGGACATACTTTAAAAGCAAAGACATTTACTTTAATGAGGTCAAGATTCACGCCGACACTCTTACACACTACAGACAACCCAAAAAGAAGGAACAAAAGAAATCTAAGGACAAAGACAGCCTTAACAATCCCATTGCTGCTGAAAAATTAGACCGAAAATTTAAAATCAAAGATTTTCAGCTTACCGCAGATTATATACAGATCTTAAAACCTGAATCTGCCGAAGTAGCCTTGCGCACGGCACATTTTGATTTCAGTTTAAAAAACGTGACTCCGGCACAATCTCAGCGTATTCTTCGGCCATTTGAATATGAAGATGTTTTGATCAAGACCGACTCACTTTACTTTAAAATGAATTCCTTTGATGCATTAAAGATTGGCCATCTGGAATGGAATGGCAGCGCCTTAGAATTACTGGAAGCACAATTACTCACAGAGGTCTCCCGTAGTAGGCTGAGCGAGCTCATAGATAAAGAAAGAGATCACGTCAATTTTCAAATAAAAAGGCTTCATTTTAAGGATTTAAAATATGGTCAAAACGAGGGTAAATTCTTTTTTAACAGCACAAAATTAACTCTTGACACTCCGGCTTTAAATATTTACCGCGACAAACGTGTGGCTGATGATTACACCACCAAACCCTTGTATTCTAAAATGCTGCGGGAGTTGCAATTTGATTTGATGATTGACACGATTCAAATTCAAAACGGCGCGATCTTATATACTGAGCGTGTTAATAATGAAGCCGAAGCAGGCCAACTTCAGTTTGATCAACTTAATGCCACATTAACCAATGTAGGCAACACGTACAATTCGGGCGAAAAAAAGACCGCTATCGCTATTGATGCGCGCTTTATGCAGCACGCTCCCCTCACTATCGACTGGGATTTTGACATCAATGATCCTCAAGATAAATTCAAATTGATAGGCACCTTGTCTCATTTACCGGCAAACGAATTGGAAGCGTTTACCGGCCCTAATCTAGGCGTAGAAATGACAGGAAATGTAGCACGCACGTATTTTACGATTTATGGCACAGATTATAGTTCGCATATTGATATGCAAATGACCTACGATGATTTTAAAGTTAGCATCTTAAACAAGGAAAAGAAACGCAAGAAATGGCTGGTTTCAACACTTGCTAATATCTTTATTGCCAAGAGCAGTAAAAATGAAGAAGGAGGCTTTAAAGAAGGTTCTGGCGACGTAAATAGAGATCAGAACAAATCATTCTTCAATTATTTATGGCTCAATTTAAAGGAAGGGATGCTTAAAACCGTTACCGCGCTAGACTAATCCTGACTCGCTATCCAATTCATAGCTTCCATACGGCGATCGATGGTGAAGTTGCGCAGGTCTTTACCTATGACCGCTTTATTGAAATTCGCAATGGCGTGAATCCATTTTCGATTGGTTACCATGGCTACTTTATTCAATTGATTTTTGTGTTGCATCGGGAAAATTCCTGCAATAAAAACCGCGTCGAGACTGAAGCGCTCAATATTGTTATCTTCTAAATAGAGGTTGATGCTGTGGTGCTTTTTAAATTTATCAAGGATTGCACCTTTAAGTTCTTGAACGGCCTTATAATCCATCGTACCTTCTACGATGTAACCAATAGAATTATCAGAAAGACTGAAATCAAATAACACAGAGAGGGGTTTTAAACAAATATAGAAATTTATTGTTCAATGCTTGCAGCCTCAAAAGTCATTAAGACGCCATCTTCATAACCTACTGTAAGTTCGATAGGATTACAACACACTTCACAATCCTCTACATACACTTGACGCCGTACCGAAGTATCTAACAACATCGATATTTCTTCCCAACAATACGGACACTGAAAAAAATGTTCTTCCATTTTAAAATTCAATATTGAGCAATTGCCCAATCTGTTGCAGTAGCTGAAGTTCGGCAAATTTAGCTTCATATTTAGCTAAATTTTTATTGGTTTGTGCGTTGATCAAATTAATCTGTGCCTGCCTAAATTCTATCGAAGTAATCTGACCAAGATTGAAACGCTCTTTAGACCGCTCAAAATTATTTTTATTGGTAATTACATTCTGTTCTTGAATCTCAAACACTTCCACCAGGTTTTCGTAATTGCCTAATGCATTAGCAACATCACGCGCCACTTCAAGTTTGATTTGCTGCTTAAGTAATTCCTGATTGTTTTTGGCGATTTTAGCATTCTTAAACTGCGTGATACTTGTACCACCATCAAAAAGATTCCATCGTAAGCTTAAGCCCCCTTGCCAGCCTGTATTTTGACGTGTACTTCCTCCAAAAAATGCCGAAGCAGGAGAGATAGATTGATTCCAGCCATATGAACCGCTCAACCCTACCGTTGGTAAAAAGCGCGCTTTAGAAGATTGGATATCATATTCACTTAAAGTTATTGCAGATTCACTTTGAAGAATGCGCACATTGTTCTCTTCAGCCATATCAATATAAGATTCTAACTGAATTTTAGGAATAAATACCACATTAGTATCTACCGCAAAACCTTCCTTAAGATCCCGGGCCAGAACCACATTCAGATCTCGTTTAGTGTTTTGTAAGAGCTGTCGTGTGTTCATTAGATTGATGCTATCATTAGTCACATCTACCTCAGCATTCAGCACCTCAAGCTTCGTGTTCTGTCCATAATCAAATTGATAACCCGCCCGCTTCACACGATTACGAGAGATCTCAAGAGTCTGCTCTAAAATCTCAACATTTTTAGTCAATCGGGCTACTTCATAGTACACAGAAAATAACTGCAACACCGTATTTTCAATGGTTTCTCTAGCCTCGAGCTTAGATAGGTTATACGTTTCCTTTAAACTTCTGTAATTGTACAAACGCCCCAAACCGTCAAACAAGGTATACTCCAAATTCACCGAAGCATTATACGTTTCTGACTTTGCATTATTTAGGTCAAAAGAACCACCATCATCACGATCTGTGCTTTGATCCTGCACGCTGTAATTGGTCCCAGCCAGGCCAAAAACCGTAGGTAGATAATTTGAATTCAGAAGATCTGCATTATTCTCAGCGATCAAGACCGAGTTACCGGCAACCGCAATGTTATAGTTATTTTCTAAAGTCTGTGCTATTGCTTCTGCTTTAGACAATACTTGCTCTTGAGCTACTCCAACAACTCCTTGTAAAACGAATAACAAGGAAAGCAATGTAAATTGTAATCTAGTGCGCTTCATCTTGCTCTTTTAATTCTTTTATAGCTCGTTCTACTTCTTCTCTGCTTGGTTCTTTTCCGGTACGTACCCAAGCTGCTTTGGTTTTGATTGTATTTGAGATAGAAAGCAATAACGGCAGCATAAGTAATGTTAGAATTGTCGCTACTCCTATTCCGTAGGAAATGGAAATCGCCATAGGCTTTAAAAATTGAGCTTGCCTACTCTTTTCTAAAAGCAGCGGTGCCAAACCTGCAATAGTAGTAATACTCGTCAAGAAGATTGCTCTAAAACGTGATTTACCGGCATCTAGCAAGGCTTCTTCAAATTTAACGCCAGCTTTAAGCGAACCATTTAATTTACCTATGAGCACGAGACCATCGTTAACCATAATCCCGATCAAAGCGATAATCCCCAATGCTGAAAGCACATTGATAGGGAAATCGTGAAAATAATGCCCCCAAGCAACTCCTATGATACTGAACGGAATCATAAAAAGCAACAAGAACGGCTGACTATAACTGCGGAAGGTAAACGCAATGGTCGCATAAATCAAGAACAGAATCACCCAAACTACTTTATTCGCCGAATTACTCAATTTTTCTGCCTCGCGATTTTGACCTTCATAAGAAACCGAAATCGTAGGGTATTTTGAAAGAATCTCAGGCATTACATTTTGCTGAATATCAGCCATAATATCTGTTACACTTCCGTTAGGATCAGCCATATCTGCATTGACTTGAATTTCGCGCTGTCCTTCTAAATGGCTAATAGACTCATCGCCTCTTGATATGGTGTATGTCGCGATCTCACGCAATGGGATGCGATCTCCCGTTGGAGTCACAATACGCATATCATCTAGATCATTTAGGCTGCTACGATCACTGCGATCATAACGTACCCAAACCCGTATCTCATCTTGACCACGTTGAAAACGCTGTGCTTGCGTTCCAAAAAATCCGCTACGCACCTGCCCCATCACACTGTTTAGATTAAGCCCAAGTGCATAAGCAGTCTCTTTCAGTTGAATTTGTATTTCTTTAATTCCCTCAGGATCTGTATCTACTACGTCTCTAAGTAAAATATTATCCTCTAACTGCGCTCGCAATTCTTCTTTTGCAGCCTCAAGTTCTTCCGTATTATTGCCTAACAAAGAAACCGAAATAGGACTACCTCCAAAATTCCCACCAGAACCAAAGGTTAGCCGCTCTACACCAAAAACAGGCCCTACTTCATCCCGAATCGCATTAGTAATATCTGGTGATGCAAAATCTCTGTATTCACCGGGAAGCAAATTGATACGTAAAGAAGCTTTATTATTTCCGGGACCTACGCGCTTTATGATATTTTCTACCACTTGCATTTGATCTGTTTGTCTTGCGGTAAAATCTTCGTTTACCCTCCAGGCAGCGTCCTCCACCATCGTGATGATACTGTCTGTGCGCTCTGGATTAGTACCTTCGGGCATAAGTAATTCGATCCTAACCGTGTCACTCGCCACACTAGGAAATAACGTCACTCCTACCACACTACCCATAATCGAACTTATGGTCAGTACCAGCATTGCTAGAAGAATACAGAACGCCAGCAGTTGATTTTTTAGCACATACGTCAGTGTAGGCGCATAGAGCTTATCACGCATATAGCTCATAAACTGATCTCCTTTTTCATTGAAGAAACGCAGCTTATACAAAAACTTGTCAATGCCTTTTTTTGATGCAATATCAATTTCAGACTCGTGAACCAAGGCTTTACTGTGAGCAATATGCGCCGGTAAAATGATCAAAGCCTCGACTAGCGAAACGACCAATGTAAGAATAACCACTGTTGAAACTTCGCCGAAAAATTCACCTATTCTACTATCTAAAAATAAAAAAGTTGAAAACGCCAATACCGTAGTAATGATCGCTGAGATAATAGGCGGAATCACTTCTAAAGTACCATCAATCGCAGCACGAATAGGTGTTTTACCCATCTCGTAATGCTGGTAAATATTCTCGGAAATCACGATCCCATCATCTACTAAAATCCCGATCACGATAATCATCCCAAACAAGGAAAGCACATTTATGGTAACTCCGAATCCTCCTGCAAAAATGAACATTCCTAAAAACGCTACCGGAATACCGGCAGCTACCCAAAATGCCAGACGCGTATTAAGGAAAAAGGATAAAAACAGCAGTACCAGCAAAATTCCTTCGGCTCCATTAACCACCAATAATTTGGTACGCTGCTCTAAACGCACCGAAGAATCTGAGGTAATATCAAGCTGTACCGCTTCATAACGCGCATTAAAATCTTCAATATATTCTTTGACTTTCGCAGCTGTGGGAAGTAAATCTTCATTATTCGTATTGCTGATCTCAACGTTTACAGCCAAATTTCCATTGAAATAAGAAGCATTAGGTGTTTCTGAAAAACGATCTCTAATAATAGCTACATCGCTTAGACGCACAAGAGAACCATCAGCATCTGCGCGAACGATAAGATTGGTAAGCTCTTTACCATAATACGCGCGGTTATTTGCGCGAATAAGGTAATCTTCCGTTTCGGTTTTTATATTTCCTCCTGTGGTAAGAATGTTGGCTCTAGAAACCGCCTGAGCCACTTCTTGAAAAGTGAGACCGTAAGCTAATAAGTCATTCTCTCTAACGGCGATCTCAATTTCTTCCTCAGGAAAACCGGTGATCTCAATTTGAGAAATTCCATCCATCGCCCGTAAATCGTACTCAATAGATCGAGCAATTTGCTTCAGCGTAGCTAAATCTAGCGTAGCTCCACTTACCGCAAAACTAATGGTTTCCCGTATCGCTTCTTGTTTGGCGACTACTAAAGGCTCCATTCCTGTTGGGAAACTAGGAACACGATCTACGGCATTTTTCACTTCAGCAAGAATAACATTAATGTCCTCGCCCTGTTCAATTTCGATTGTTACGCTCCCTCCATTTTCACGAGAAGTAGAGGTTACACGATCTATTCCTACAAGTCCTTTAAGGTTATCTTCGATTTTCAGAATGACTCCTTCTTCAATTTCCTGAGGCGCTGCTCCCGGATACGCTACACTGATCGTAATGATCTGTGAATCGATTAGCGGAAAGAAAGAGGACCGCATACGTAGGATACCGATGATTCCAAAAATCACAAATGCGAGTATCACCACATTTACGGCAACACTGTATTTTATAAAATAGCTTATAATTTTTTTCATAAGCCTACTCTGATGGTGTTGCTTGATCTTCAAAAATCTTAACCCGCATTCCTGCATAAGCACCGGGAACCGATTTAGAAAGGTATTTTGTTCCGTCAGGAAGACCACTAATCACGGCTTCTTTATCTGAGAAATACACCGGATTTATCTCTACCAGATCCAGCACACTATCTTTCACTACATAGATCTGCGAGTTGTCTACCAGCAATTGACGTGGAATACTTATCGCATCAGGTTCATCTCTTGCTTCAAGATTAGCCTGAAGATACATACCTTCTTTAAGCTTTTCTGAACCTTTGACTTCGATGAAAACTCTTATAGTTTGTGTAGCCTGATCTACCCTACCATTGATGCGCACAACTTTACCCATAAAATTTTCGATGTCATTTCGGTCAGAAAGACGCACTTCTTCTCCTATTTCGAGTAAATCACTAAAGCGCTTACTTACAGCAACCTCAAGTTCATACACCGAAGTATCTATAAACTCTCCTAGCTTTTGACCTGAGCGCACTAAAGTTCCCTTATTGACCAAGGCTTCCGTTAAGATTCCTGAGAAGGGTGCTACGATACGATATTTACCCAAGCGTTGCTCTAAGTTTTTCACATTATAGTATGAAGAAAAGATACCGCGGCCCGTTATGAAATAACGTTCTTTCTCAGAAGCGGTCTCCGGAAGTTCCGGCGTACTTGTGTTGATATCAAAACCATCAAGATAACGCTGCCACTTCTCATAATAATCCGGATAATCTAATCGTAAATCCGGCATTATGGAAGTGATCAAATTGAATAATTCGCTCTTAGCTGCCTGCACCGAAGCGTAATATTCTGAAGCATCTAAGTTGAGTAAAGTTTGCCCTCTGCTATACTGCTGCCCGGGTTTAAAATCGTGAGCACTAGATCTAAAAACGCCTTGAACTTCTGCATAAAGCTCAAGTCTATTTTTTGCTGTGAGATTACCATTTGCCGGAATGACAATGGGTACCGTGCGGTTTTGAACTTCTTTTACAAAAACCGTTTTAACCTCTTTAACGATTTCGGTAGGCATTTCTTTATCGCGCGTTGCGATAAAATAACCTATAGTGACTGCTATGCCCAATATGAGAATAGCAACGATAGCGCGTACAGCTTGAAGCATTTGTATCCTTTTATGAAAAAATTAACTATTCGCAAAAATACCCGACTAATCGAGTCGAATAGTTAAAAAAAGCATAAAAAGCGATTTTAGCTGTAGGATTCCAATTCTATTGATACGCTTTCCCACTTTTCCATAAGCTGCTCTACCTTTTTCTTTTTGGCTTGATATTTATCAAAAAAGTCAGGGTTTGAACTCGTTTTCTCGTAATCTGCAGCAAGCTCTTCATCCATAGTTTTCATCTGACGCTCCAGCTTATTCACTTCAGATTCTATATTACTCAATTGATTACTTAGCGACTTGATTTTCTTTTGATCTTTATAGGAATCTTTAGTACCGGTAGTTTCCGCCTTAACCTTTGCTTTTGGATCTTTCTTCTCTAAATCCCTAAGGTTTTCAACAGCTCTTTTTTCAAGATAATAATCAATATCGCCTAAGTATTCTTTGATCTTGTGATTTCTAAATTCATATACTGTATTCGTTAGACCTTGAAGAAAATCACGGTCGTGCGAAACAATTAGCAAGGTACCTTCAAAACGTTTTAAAGCCTCCTTCAAGACATTTTTTGATTTGATGTCAAGGTGGTTGGTGGGCTCATCCATTACCAACACGTTAAAAGGCTGCAACATTAATTTTGCTAACGCCAGACGGTTACGCTCTCCACCTGAGAGTACGCGAACATATTTTTCAACTTCGTCTCCTCTAAATAAAAACGAACCTAAAATATCTCGCACCTTACTTCGGTTTTTCTCATTAGCTGCGTCGATCATAGTGTCGAGCACGGTTTTGCTTCCGTCAAGATGGTCTGCTTGATTCTGAGCAAAATATCCTATCTGCACATTATGACCCAGTTTTAGCGTCCCTTCGTGAGTGATTTCGTCAACAATAATTTTAGCGAGTGTAGATTTTCCTTGACCATTTTGACCTACAAAAGCGGTTTTACTATCACGCTCTACAAGAAGATCTATGCCATCAAGTACTTTTTTCTCTCCGTAACTTTTCTTAACCCCGTCTGCTTCGATCACAACTTTTCCGGGAACCACAGAAACCGGAAAATTGAGCGTCATCACACTATTATCATCTTCATCAACCTCAATTACATCCATACGATTGAGCTTTTTGATCAGTGACTGTGCCATCGTCGCTTTTGAAGCCTTTGCTCTAAACTTCTCGATGAGTTTTTCGGTCTGCTCAATTTCTTTTTGCTGATTCTTCTGCGCTGCCATTTGCTGCTCGCGCATCTCTTTACGCAAGACCAAATATTCAGAATACGGTTTTGGGTAATCGTAAATTTTACCTAGCGAAATTTCTATCGTACGATTAGTAACATTATCTAAGAACATTCTATCGTGCGATACGATCACCACAGCCCCGGCATAGTTTCGTAAAAAACCTTCAAGCCAAATTATAGACTCAATATCTAAGTGGTTAGTAGGCTCATCAAGAAGTAACACATCATTGTTCTGAAGCAGCAACTTTGCGAGTTCAATACGCATACGCCACCCACCGGAAAAGGTATCGGTAATTCGATTAAAATCTTCACGATTAAAACCAAGCCCCATCAAAATACGCTCAGTCTCCCCCTGATAGTTATAACCGCCGTGAATCTCGTATTGCTGCTGTACTTCATTAAGCTCAACCATCAGGTCGTGATAAAATTCACTTTCGTAATCGGTACGCTCTGCAAGCTGCGTGTTAATTTCTTCGAGTCGTTTTTCTAAAGTTTTGATCAGCTCAAATGCTTGATACGATTCTTCAAGCACCGTTCTACCTTCTACAAAATCTATATCCTGCTTTAAAAACCCAATCTGAATATCTTTATCTGTAGCGATCTGGCCCGTGTCATATTCTTGTTCTCGAGAAATAATGCGTAACATTGTTGACTTTCCTGCACCATTTTTACCCACGAGTCCAACGCGGTCTCCCTCTCCTAATCTAAAGGTTACTTCTTCAAATAAATATTCTCCCTGAAATGAAACAGAAAGGTTATGTATGTTAAGCATCTTGCATAATTTTAAGGCGCAAAGTTATCATTAAATAAGAGACTTTAAAGCATTAAATAAAATCGGTTTTGGTAACTCGTGTTACGTATAGAATCTTTGAAAGTGCGTATTTTTACCGTATGAAAAATATCTTCAAAGGAAATCCACTCTATAGCATTTTTACAGGCAGCTGCCCGGTTTGCCAACAGGAAAGTATGTATGTAAAAAGCAATCCGTATAAGTTATCTTCTACCTTAAAGATGCACGAGCGCTGCTCGCATTGTCACACCAAGTATAAAATTGAACCTTCATTTTTTTACGGCGCTATGTATGTGAGTTACGCCGTGGGTATTGCTTTTGCGGTGGCCGCATTTGTAATTTCTTATTTTTTTATAGGTACAGGCCTAGTCACCGCTTTTTTCGCTATCATAGGCACGCTATTTATTTTTGCACCAATTATAATGCGTCTAAGTCGAAATATCTGGATTAATTTTTTCTTTGATTACGATCCGGAAAAAACAAATAAAGCACCTAGAACTTCTTCGGAAAACGCATAATTGATAGTTCTTCATCTAGCGCCTCACCCAATTCAAGATGCGCATAAAGTTGCTGCGCAAGGTAAGGTGCCATCATTGTTCCGCGAGTTCCTAAACCATTAAGAAGCACGAGTTGTTTATACTGTGGATGAACGCCCAAAAGCGGCCTGCGATCACCGGTCGTTGGTCTCACAGCAGCATGTTGTGCTACGACCTCAAATTCAAATTTGAGCACCTTATTTAATTTCTCAATAAGTTCCTTTCGCGCCTCTTCTGTGGGTATCGAATCTTTATCCTTCCAATTGAAAGTCGCGCCTACTTTATAGATATCATTGCCTAATGGAATTAAAAAAAATGAAGCTTTCACAGCTTGAGTGAGTTTTAAACCCGGCGCGTGAATATCTATATATTCTCCCTTATTCCCCACTAACGGAAGCTTGTTAAAAAAAGGATTTTTATGAATTCCGTAGCCTTCGGCGAAAATGACTTTCTTAGCCAAAATCTCTTTATACTGCACTTGATGCTCCCCTAGCAATTGTAATGCTTCATACTCAAAATCCTCTTGAGCATAGGCTCCTATGGTTTCCAAATATGCTTTATACACATCTAATAACTTCGGAATATCAATCTTAAGGGTTTCACGTACTTCACCACAGTGCAGCTTTGCCTCCACTTGAGGCGCAACATCACTTTTTAATTGTGAATGGAGAAATCGTGATAAAATAGGTTTGTCCGAAGCTTCAAACCAATTGTTCTGATCTTCAACCGAAGAAAACAATTTATACACCTGAAGTTGCTTTACTGCTTCAACCTGTAATCGCGAAGCTAAATCATTAAAGAAGGCATTCGCTAAATCAAACTGCATTTCGCCCTGCCACGGCATCGTATAGCGCTTTAGAATCACCGGATTGATCAAACCCGCAGCAACCCGACTTGCGGCATCCGTTTGCTTATCTATAATAGTAAAACTGTGCCCCTTGCGTTCTAAAAGATCTGCGAAAGCCATCCCGGCGAGACCGAAACCTACAATAATGTAATCAACTTGCTTCATCTGGTAAAAATAGGGTATAAAAAAACGCCTTAAAAAAGGCGTTTTTATTTTATCTCGAATGTGCAATTAATAATTCCACATATCGATTTCAAAGTTTCTTATTTGCTCTTTGATACGTTGCGATTCTAACAATTGCATCATCGCATTATCTGCGATATACTCTTTAACCTGTCGGTCTCCTTGAATATTATCTACTTGATAGATTACCCCATTAAAACGTCGTGAGTTCAAGATGTGATCAAAAGAAATAGGCTGTGCAGAGTTTTGCGGATTGAATACCTTAGCTTCATGTAAAACTTCACGAGCAGTAGGATACCAAACCCAAAATAATGGTACCATTACAGGATCTTCATCATCAATAAAGTTTACATCAGGAGCCACAGGAGCTAACCCAATCAAACGATACTTCAACTCTCCTTGACGCTTGTCAAAATACCAATACCCTCGAATCCAGTACTGCTCAATATCAGCTGCTGAAATATCTCTGCGATCAATGTATTGCTCATCAACTTCATAACCGGCATTGATTTGCTCGATCCCTAGATCTGTAGTATCTACACGAGACATTGCTGCGGCAATATCATTCAATTCGATTTTTTGATTAAAGTATGAATCGGCATAGATGTCAAGCTTTCCTTCCTTTACATTTTTCACAAGAACATCATATAATGATCTTCTATCAGAACCAATATTATTGGTATCTACCGGATAATATAATGGGAAGTTTACACGCTCATCAAGATCAACGATTTCCCAAGTATTCTTACCCCATAAAACATCACGGCTATCAACATAGCCATAAGGCAAAGGTTTATCATTATCTAGCTGAATCTGGCTTTCTGTTTTCTCAAACATTTCACCAGGCATTTTAGCATTGAGAATATTAGTTTGTGCCGAAACAGCACCTCCTAAAATCATCAAACATAATATGCTAAAAGCTTGCATCTGGCTTTTCATACAATCTCTTTTTTAATTAGTAAGCTCAATCAGTACAGGTGAAACTTTCTTAAGTCTGTAACTGCTGTTTCCTGCAATTTGAGCATCAATATCAAATATCTGAACGGTAGATCCTCGTTGCGCTCTACGTAATACATCTTTTGCGCGCGAATCTAGTTTGTTACCGCTCACTTGCACGGTAGGCTGTCCTGGCACGTTAAACTTGAAACCGGTTACTCTAAGATTCAATTCAAAATCAAAGTCAGGTAGTTTTGCACTTACCTCAGATATCTCTAACGAATTACGTTGCATCTTTAGTATCCCATCTTCCCCGCGCACGGCACCTATAGGACTTGGAATATCTTTAATACGGAATTGTTTGGAGTCACTTACTTTAGTGCCGTCAGCCAATGTCCCAGAAACGCTAATGGTTACTTCACGACCCTGTCCAGGATTCATTACATAGCTACTACCAGAACCTTTTGAAAGTCCGGGAGCACTAGCGCTAACATTATTATCGGCAACACCTGCAAAACTAATAGTCATTGGGTTTGCTACCCCACGATAAACTACATTCATTTTATCAGCAGAAATCGTAGCTGAATTAGGCTTGTTTATTACCGCGTAAGAATCTAAGATAGGTATCGTAACAATAGAGTCACCTTCTTTAAACTGAAGCTCACCTTCAATTTTACGTTCTCCTACAGATCCTGCTGGAAAATCTAAAACAACTTGTCCTGCTGAAGTTTGCTCAATTTCTTTTCCATTCACTATAACCTTCTCAAAATTTAAAGAGTTATCATAACGTCCAAGAATAACTTTCCCTTTGAAATTTTCACTTGAAAAGAAGGCACTTTTATCTGGAACTACAATAGCTTGATAGTTTGTAAAAGACACATCCTTACTCAACTGCCCTTGCAACAAGGAAGAATAAACTTCTGACTCTGCAGTACGCACATCGTTTTGCATTTGTGTAAAACGTGTGATTGATGCCGCTAATGGATATCCCAGAAAGTTATAGCGCAACCAATCAATCTCCTTACCGTCTTTGTTAATTTGTGGCTCTACAGCAAATGTACGCTCGATAATTGCATTAACTTGACTAAACTCCGGACCCAAAGCAGTTTTCATTTCTGACTTATAGTTCTCGATTTTGGCTAAGAACGCATCACCTTGTTTCGTATAACGATCTCCGGTAAACCATAGTTCATCAAGAACAGCGGTTTTATCTAAGTTCGCATAACTACTGGTATCGATACCGTCTGTAAGTGTGTCTTTTATGCTTCCTAAGTAGTTAAAGAATTCATCTGATATTTCTTTAACCTCTTTCGCTTTTCCTAGCAACGGTTGATACTTAGCCGGTTGCTCGGTAGCTTTTTCTTCTAAACCAGCCATTGCCAGCTGATTGTCTTGTTCTAAACGCGCATTTGAACTAGTGAATTTGACGTCAAATATTTTAAACGCATTTAAGATCTCTTTATCTACGTTCATCGCGATCATCGCAATAAAAACGAGATACATAAGATTGATCATTTTCTGTCTTGGCGACTGTCCTCCTCCTGCCATAGTGTGGTTTTTCTACTGAATTATTAAATTAGTTTCAAGAATTCAGCTTAGCGCTTATTCATTGCAGAAAGCATTCCACCATAAACGCCATTAAGAGAAGAAAGGTTAGTCGCTAGACTTTCCATTTGTTCTTTAAGTCTTCCGGCGTTATTAGCAACCTCATTATTAATTTCAGCCTGACGACCTGCAGCTTCAACCTGTACTTTATACAAGCTGTTTAAAGATTCTAATTGTGCAGCAGCAAGTGACATTTCTTGGCTGTATTTTTTTGTAGAGTTCATAGCTTCAGCAGTAGGAGCCATTCCTTTGGCTGCTCCTTCAAAGCTTCTAATACTTGTGCTTAAGCTGGTCATCAATTCAGAATCAATGCGTGCATCTTTAAGCATCGCATCTAGTTTTTCTGAAAGTAAACCTTTAGCTTCTGTTGGCTCTTCAACAAGTTTAGCTTTTTTAACCGCTGGAGCGTCTCCGGCAAGTTCAGGGTAAACTAACGACCAGTCTAATTCTTGGGTTGGTCTTTCAAAAGCTGAATAACCAAATACCAAAGCTTCAACAACCATCCCTAGTGTTAAGATCTCAGATCCTCCGGGCCAGTGCTGAATTTTAAAAAGTGCTCCTACAATTACTACTGCCGCTCCAAGACCGTAAATCATATTAGTCACTGAAAGTTTTCCTTTTTTTGCCATTTTAATAGATTTTTTGTTTTTGTGAAATTAGGTTAAGATATATTTTGGGGAAATATATTAGAGGTTAGCGTCGAGACGGGCCTTTTCTCATATTGACTTCTTGATCTACTCCAAGATAGTCTTGAACGGTTCTAAACCCGATGTAACTACGTGCAGAATCTGCATATTCATAGTCACGTGTGCTCACTTGAATTAAGTAAGCAACATCTTTCCAAGAGCCGCCGCGCACCACTTTGCGCTCATTTTTAGTATCGTTTACATTAGGGTTCATTGTAGAAATGTACTCGTATGCATTAGGATCGTATGATGATCCTACCCACTCCGAAACATTTCCTGCCATATTATACAAATCGTAATCATTAGGCTCATAAGAATCTGCCTCTACCGTGTACAATGCCTGGTCAGCTGCATAATCACCACGCAAGGGCTTAAAGTTTGCCATAAAACAGCCACGATCGTTCTTAGTGTAAGGACCACCCCAAGGGTAAGTCGCTCCTTCAAGACCACCACGCGCAGCATATTCCCATTCTGCTTCACTAGGAAGTCTAAAACGGTTTACAAGTTCTTGACCACGTTGTTTCTTATACGAATTCTTATTATCAGTACGCCATTGGCAGAATGCTTTTGCTTGCTGCCAGCTAACTCCAACTACAGGATAATCATCATAAGCACTATGCCAGAAGTAATCGTTATGCATAGGCTCATTATAAGAGTAAGCAAAATCCTTGATCCAAACTGTAGTATCAGGATAAATTTTGGTTTCTTCAGTAATGATAAAATCTTTTCGAGAACCTTTCTTTTGGCGGGCCGCAGCCTCCATATCTAGATACTTGTATTTAAAAACAAGCTTTTCTACGTCTACCGTACGCTGCCCGTTATATGCCTCTTCTAATGGAATATACATCGTATCCATCACAGAAACGTAATACTCATCAGGGTAATCCATAGGATCTTCGATGAGATCAACGTTCCAGTTTAATTTACGGTCACTATAGTCATCACTTAAGCTATAGTAGTTATCATACATATATTGCTCGTAAGGCGTCATATTATCAGGATCATAATCCTGAAACGCATATTCACCTATCCCACCGGTCCCCGGGGTTTCCCCCATAAGATCAGCTTCGATCGCTAAACGTGCACGAATAACAGAGTCTCGCACCCAGCTTACAAATTGACGGTATTCTGAATTGGTGATTTCGGTTTCGTCCATATAGAATGAACGAACAGTAACAGTTTTAGTTGGGGCATTCTTGATGGCTGCGATATCATCATCACTTTTACCCATGATAAAAGCCCCACCAGAGACTAACGTCATTCCGTAGGGTTTTTCAGGATTCCATTTTTTGCCTTTTACTCCCACAAGTTCGCCACGGTCATTGCGACCACAACTCACTAATAAGCTTACCATCGCAATAAATGCAATAAACTTCTTCATAAGTAAATTAGGTTAAATCTAGATTTGAGACAGTAAACCTATCTATAAAAATGCTAAAAAGCAATTTTTTGATAAAAATAACATTCAAACCCAGAAATTTTTGTTAATTAAATTTCGTTCTTGCGTTTTGCCTTATACCATCGCTCGGGAATCTCCTGATTACAGGCGTTCTCATAATCTTCTTGCGTGCAAGGTAATAACGTATGTCGCTTTAATTTATTATTAACACCTTCTAAGAAAGGTATTTCTATCCACCATCGTTCTGACTTGGTACTTTTATAAAAGCTCAACAGCTCATCATCTACCGGAACATTGTAATGCAGAAAATCTGTATCCCGATCAGTTAGCGATTCAGTCATTCTGTAATTTACACCTTCTATAAAATACCAAACTAATTGTGCAACCAATGCCGAAGCGGTCTCTGTGTTCCCTTCTAACAGATATTCAAAAATCCCAAAAACACTTACACGATCGCTAAGTCCCGCATATCTGGTAATGGCACAGGCTTCTCTTCCGTTGAAACCATTTACCTTTTCAGGGTACATTCCTCCTAAAACTTCAGCTTGAACCGAAGAAAGATCAAAGCTCACCACATCAGCGTCTCGCATCACAGGCTCAACACTACTTAAATTAGATACCGTATTCCCCAGCCTAAACGAGTCAAAATACAGTTTTTCCATCAAGTCAATTTCCTCCTGACTATTATAGTAGGTTTGATACCCCAAGTTGGAATAATTAAACAAATTGTAAGGCTGATCTACGATTATTTTACCCACAAAAGATTTGTGCGTCATAGGCAGACTGCTGTCGCCCAGATCAAAACAACCATCAACATTCACCAGGTTAACCATTTGATCCAGATTATCAAAAGCGCGATACAGCGCATACGTCAAATCCTGACTTCCTCCTATAACGACTGGAATCACGTTATTTTTTACCAGCTGCGCAACCATATCCTGAAGCGCATAAAATGTATCTGAAGTTTGATCGCCAGCTTCTAAATCTCCCAGATCTCCAATTACCGTATGCCAATTTCCCGGAAACAATCGATACAACGCTTTGCGTATAGGCGCAAAATCAATCAAGGTTTCCTGAGTGTCTGCTGCGCCCCGATTTTCACGAACACCTATTATGGCGATCTGAAGTTCGCTAAGATTGGGCAACCCATCTTGGCGTGTATGCAAGCGAATCTGATTAAATAAACTTTGCTCATGTAATAATGCGGAATGCGCTATTACAGCATCTGAAATAGGCAGAAGGTTCTCAAAAGCCATGGACTACTTCTTTTTTGCAGTTGATTTCTTTCGGGTAGTTTTTTTCTTAGTCGCTTTTTTCTTTGGCTTAGGACCTTGCTTTTCTAGAATATCTTTCACCTCTTCAAGCGTCAGCTTTTGAGCATCTACCGTTTTTGGAAGCTCGATCTTCACCTTACCTTTAATGATATTCGATCGTCCCCATCTGGCTTTTTCAACGCGGATGCCTTCATCTTTGAAGTCGTGAATGATCTTATCTTTTTCCTTTTGCTTTTTATCTTCAATTAGCTGAACGATATCTTCATCAGAAAGATTATCAAAGTCATACTTCTTATTCACATTGATAAACATTCCATCCCATTTGATATACGGACCAAAGCGTCCAACACCTTTTTGCACCGGCTTATCTTCATAATGATAAATAGGCGCATCAGCTTTTTGTTTCTCCTTAATATAAACAACCGCCTCATCGTACTCAACCTCTAAAGGATCTTTTCCTTTTGGAAGCGACACATAGGTTTTACCAAATTTCACATAAGGACCAAAACGCCCGTTATTTACCTCAACCGTCTCTCCTTCAAACTCACCCAATTCACGCGGAAGCTTAAACAGATCCATAGCTTCTTCAAATGTGATGCTTTCTAACTGCTGATCAGGAAGGAGACCTGCAAACCTTGGTTTCTCTTCATCTTCCACCGAACCTATTTGTACCATTGCACCGTACTTCCCTAAACGCACGCTTACCGGCTTTCCGGTTTTAGGATCTTCTCCTAAAACACGCTCACCAACTTCACGCTCTGCATTTTCGGCAACATTCATTACTTGAGGATGAAAATCTTTGTAAAAGTCTTTCATCATTTTAGTCCACTCCTCGTTTCCTTCTGCAATCTCATCAAAGTTTTCTTCAACTTTTGCCGTGAAATTGTAGTCTAAAATATTCTCAAAGTGATTTACCAAAAAGTCATTCACCACCATCCCAACATCTGTTGGCACGAGTTTTCCTTTATCTGAACCTACCTTTTCCGTAAGCTTCTTAGCGCTCACTTTTCCTTTCTTAAGCGTAAGTAGGTCGTATTCTCTTTCGGTACCATCTACATTACCTTTCTCGATATATTTTCTGTTCTGAATCGTAGTAATGGTAGGCGCATAAGTTGAAGGTCGCCCGATACCTAATTCTTCTAATTTTTTAACCAAAGATGCTTCTGTATAACGGTAAGGCGCTCGGGTAAAACGCTCTGTTGCCGTAATCCAAAGATTGTTTAGCGCTTCGCCTTCTGTCAACGGAGGCAGGATTCCGCTTTCTTCTTGATCTTCATCGTCGGTTCCTTCAAGGTACACTTTTAAGAATCCGTCAAATTTGATCACCTCACCATTTGCAGTAAAATTAGAAGCGTGATTAGACGATGCGATCTGAACATTAGTGCGCTCCAGTTTAGCCTCACTCATTTGCGAAGCGATTGCACGCTTCCAGATCAACTCATATAAACGTGCCTGATCGCGCTCCAGATTTACAGTATGTCTGCTAAAATCTGTAGGTCGTATCGCTTCGTGTGCTTCTTGAGCTCCTTTACTCTTTCCTTTATAATTACGTTCTTTATGATACTTCTCGCCGTAAGCAGAAACGATCTCATTTGCTGCTCCTTGTTTTGCATCTTGAGAAAGATTCACACTATCAGTTCTCATATATGTAATAAGACCAGCCTCATAAAGACGCTGAGCCATATTCATTGTTTTACTCACCGAGAAGTAAAGCTTTCTTGATGCTTCCTGCTGAAGTGTTGACGTCGTAAATGGTGGCGCCGGATTCTTTTTAGCAGGCTTTGTGGTTAATGCTTCAACCGTAAATGTAGCGTCAGCATTCGCTTTTAAGAATTCTTCAGCTTCCTTTTTAGTATCTAAATTCTTCGGAAGTTTTGCTTTTAAGGTTTTTCCATCTGCATTGGCAAATTCTGCGTCAACCCTAAAATAGTCTTCGGTATTAAAAGCCTGAATTTCGCGCTCTCGCTCTACAATAAGACGCACAGAAACAGATTGCACCCTTCCGGCGCTGAGTCCGCCCTTTACTTTCCTCCACAAAACCGGAGAAATCTCATACCCCACAAAACGATCTAAAACACGTCTCGCTTGTTGTGCATTAACCAGATTGTAATCTATATCCCTCGGATTCTCAATTGCTCGTAAAATAGCCTTCTTGGTAATTTCAGAAAAGACAATACGTTTGGTTTTATCTTTATCAAGTTTTAGTTCTTCGGCAAGATGCCACGCGATTGCTTCTCCCTCCCGGTCCTCATCACTCGCTAGCCAAACCGTCTCTGCCTTTTTCGCTAGATCCTTCAGCTTTTTAACAACCGCTTTTTTGTCTTTATTGACCGTATATTTTGGCGAAAAATCACCATCTACATCTACCCCAAGTTCTTTTGTTGGCAAGTCTGCAATATGCCCAAAACTACTCTCTACCTTAAAATCCTTACCTAAAAATTTCTCAATAGTTTTTGCCTTTGCAGGTGACTCAACAATTACCAGATTTTTTGCCATAATGCTCTTTTCAAAAATTTGTCATTTAAAATCCTAAAGACTGCACAAGTCTACATTTTTTCTGACTTTAGATTGGCAAAAGTAGTAGAAAATTTATTATTCGGTATCCTGCCCCTGTTTATAGCAACAAATAAAACCTACCTGAAGGCGTCCCAAAAATCCATTGCACCCCTTTAAAATTTCTTTTCCATTTTCGGCTTAATGACACTTTGTCACAACTTTTGTTAATCGTATCTTTGCCCACTATTTTTAGTTAGCAGTACGTATTATGGAGAAGATTATTGACGAAAGCAAACAAGGTGAAGCACTGGTTCTCGAGCCGCAAACCACCAATGGTAAAAAGCTTTTTATAGAAAGTTATGGTTGCCAGATGAACTTTAGCGACAGCGAGATCGTGGCTTCTATATTAGCCAAAGAAGGCTACAATACCACCCAGCATTTAGAAGACGCCGATCTGGTTTTAGTAAATACCTGCTCTATTAGAGACAAGGCTGAACAAACGGTACGTAAGCGTCTTGAGAAATACAACGCCGTTAAAAAAGGAAATCCAACAATGAAAGTTGGTGTTCTAGGCTGTATGGCAGAGCGCTTAAAAAGTAAATTTCTTGAGGAAGAGAAGATCGTTGATCTTGTTGTAGGCCCTGATGCATATAAAGATTTGCCTAATCTTTTAGGCGAAGTTGAAGAAGGTAGAGACGCCATCAATGTTATCCTCTCTAAAGAAGAAACCTATGGCGACATCGCACCGGTGCGTTTGCAAAGCAATGGCGTTACCGCTTTTGTGAGCATCACCCGAGGTTGCGATAATATGTGTACCTTTTGCGTGGTGCCGTTTACCCGTGGTCGCGAGCGCAGTAGAGACCCTCAAAGTATTGTTGAAGAAGTAAATGATCTTGCGGCAAGAGGCTTCAAAGAAGTAACACTTCTTGGGCAAAACGTAGATAGTTATTTATGGTACGGTGGCGGTCTTAAAAAAGATTTTGAAAAAGCCAGCGATATGGCAAAAGCTACAGCTGTAAATTTTGCAGGCCTACTCAGCCTAGTTGCCGAAGCACAACCTAAAATGCGCATTCGCTTTTCCACTTCTAACCCACAGGATATGACGCTTGATGTGATAAGAACGATGGCAAAATATCCTAATATATGTAAATACATCCACTTACCTGTACAGAGTGGTAGTGATCGTATTTTAAAAGAAATGAATCGCCTGCATACCCGTCAGGAATATTTTGAGCTTATAGACAATATCAGAGAAATTATGCCAGATTGTGCGATTTCTCAAGATATGATCACCGGTTTCCCTACCGAGACCGAAGAAGACCATCAAAACACCTTGAGTTTGATGGAATATGTAAAATATGATTTCGGGTTTATGTTTGCCTATAGCGAACGCCCGGGAACTTTAGCTGCACGTAAACTGGAAGACGACATACCATTAGATGTAAAAAAACGTCGCTTAGCCGAAGTGATCGCGCTTCAACAAGAGCACTCTTTATATAATACACAAAAGCAAGTAGGCAAAACGGTTGAAGTTCTTATTGAGAAGGCCTCAAAAAAGAGCGATGCAGAATGGGCAGGTCGCAATTCACAAAATACCGTAGTTGTATTCCCTAAAGAGCACTATAACGTAGGCGATTTTGTAAATGTTGAAATACTAGATTGTACCAGCACTACGCTCTTAGGAAAAGCCGTTGGATATTCAGATAATAATTAATCGATTATAGATGGAATCAGTTCACGCAATAAAACAGCGTTTTGGGATCATTGGTGATGACCCTAAGCTCAACAGGTCGATTGAAAAAGCAATTCAAGTTGCTCCTACTGATATTTCGGTTTTAGTGACCGGTGAAAGTGGTGTGGGAAAAGAGAGCATTCCGCGTATCATTCACTCCCTTTCACACCGCAAACACAACAAGTATATCGCCGTAAACTGCGGTGCGATTCCTGAAGGAACCATAGACAGTGAACTTTTTGGTCACGAGAAAGGTGCTTTTACCGGCGCAACTTCAACCCGAAGCGGTTATTTTGAAGAAGCAGACGGTGGAACCATCTTTTTAGACGAGGTAGGCGAATTGCCTTTACCTACGCAAGTACGCCTACTGCGGGTTTTAGAAAACGGCGAGTTTTTAAAAGTAGGTTCGTCTAAAACCCAAAAGACCGATGTACGCATTGTAGCAGCTACAAACGTCAAAATGTTTGACGCTATAAAAAATGAGCGTTTTAGAGAAGATCTTTATTATCGCTTGAGCACGGTAGAAATTAACCTTCCGCCGTTGCGCGATCGCAAAAATGATATTCATCTTTTGTTTAGAAAGTTTGCTTCAGACTTTGCCACAAAATATAAGATGCCTACCATTAGATTAGAAGACGATGCTGTGCAAAATCTTTTAAAATATCGCTGGTCAGGAAACATCAGGCAGTTGCGTAATGTGGCAGAGCAAATTTCGGTTTTAGAGCAAAACAGAAGTATTTCCGCAGAAAAATTGAGAGCGTATTTACCTGATACCGGTTCCAACTTGCCCGCAGTTATTGGCCAGAATAAAAAGAGTGAAAGCGATTTTAGCAGTGAGCGCGAGATTCTGTACAAAGTGCTTTTTGACATGAAAAGCGATTTAAACGATCTTAAAAAACTCACGCTTGAATTGATGGAAAACGGTAACAACGCCACGGTTCAAGAAGAGAATAAATCACTGATCAAAAAAATCTATAGCGAAGATGACAGCGACGCTTACGAAAGCGCCGAAGATATTACCGAAGTGCTTCAGCTTCCTGAAGAATCAGTGGTGAGTTCGCCAATGAAAGATAAGTATCATTTTGCTGAAGATGTAGAGGAAGAAGAAACCCTTTCGCTTCAAGAAAAAGAACTCGAACTGATTGAAAAATCTTTGGAACGCCATAACGGAAAACGCAAAGCTGCCGCCAAAGAATTAGGCATCAGCGAGCGCACACTGTACCGAAAAATAAAACAATACGATCTATAAAATCCATTAAGCCTAGCGCACGTTATAGCATAACAACAGAAGCTTCTCGTTTATGAAAAAACTACAAATTGCCTTTTTATTTTTAAGCCTGCTTTGCTATAACAGCTGCGGATTCTATTCGTTCACCGGAGTAGATATCGGCTCTGCCGAATCGTTTTATGTGCGTTATTTTCAAAACAATGCGCCCATTGTAGAACCGGGAATTGATAGAGATTTTACGTTTGCGCTTTCAGATCTTATCCAAAATCAGACCAGCTTGAATCTTTCGGCGAATGCAGAAAGTGCCGACTTGATCTATGAAGGTGAAATTGTAGATTACTATTTTGCTCCGCAAACGGCGACCTCAGACAACGTCGCCGCACAAACCCGACTGACGATCGTGATTCTTTGTAGATTCACCAATAAATCTATCGCAGACGGAAGCCAGGATTTTGAAAAACGCTTTTCCTTTTTCGTCGATCTGGCAGGTACGGCACAGCCGGTAGGTGCAGTTTTAGATGGCGCTATCGAAGAAATTTACGAACGTATCACGCAAGATATTTTTCAAGAATCGCTTGCCAATTGGTAATCCATTAAGTAACCTGTCAAACATCTCGCCTATTGCGTATATGAATACAGAAACGTTTACATATCTTTTAGAACACCCTGACACGATCAATTCAGAGCAAACTTCGCAGCTGAAAACGGTGCTTAACGAATTCCCGTTTTTTCAGGCTGCGCGTGCCTTGCATCTAAAAGGTTTAAAAAATGAAGACAGTTTCTTATACAACACGCAATTAAAAAAGACTGCCGCACATACCCAGGATCGTGCGGTGCTTTTTGATTTTATCACTTCAGATATTTTTAATCAGCAAGATATTAGCGCGCAAATAAAAGCTCAGGAAGCTCAGCTTTTAAATATGACCGTCACGGATGCCGTTGATGTTTCTGCTGAAATGGAAGCCGAAGAATTAGAGAAAGCCAACAAAGTTTTAGATCCTGAATTTTTTATTCCGAAGGAAGAACCAGAAGTAGCCCAACCGGAAGAACAGCTTCAATTAGGTAAACCTCTTGATTTTAATAAAGCCGAAACGCATTCCTTTAGCGAGTGGCTAAAGCTCACATCCTTCAATAAAATCAACCGTCCTGAAGAAGAACCACAGCAAAAAACAACTGATCTAGACGCCGGAGAAAAAACCGCAACCCATGTTGAGTCAGTAACACCTTCAGTCATATCAAAAGAAGTTGCAGAACCAACCTCAGAAGAATCATCTACAGAGCCGGAACCAGACGCTGAGCGCGCCCGCAGATTAGAATTGATTGACAAATTTATTGAGAGCAACCCTAAGATCAAGGTAAGCGCTCCTGACAGCTCATTTAAAAAGCCCAATCTAGAAGACCGTTTTCAGCCTAATGACAGCTTGATGACCGAGACTTTAGCTCGCGTATATGTTGAGCAAAAAAACTTTTCAAAAGCCAAACAAGCTTATAGAATTTTAAGTTTGAAATATCCGGAAAAAAGTGGTTTCTTTGCAGACCAAATTCGGGCAATAGAAAAATTGCAAGAAAATAAATAAACAACTTAGCGGAACAAGCCAGAAATTAAACCGCATTTTATAAAGTCAAAACTATGTTTTTTATATTTTTAGTTTTAATCGTAATTGTAGCCTTTTTACTTATCGTTGTAATTATGGTACAAAACCCTAAAGGTGGTGGTTTATCTTCTTCTTTTGGAGGCGGTGGTTCTCAGCAAATAGGCGGTGTAAAAAAGACCGGCGATTTTCTTGACAAAAGTACCTGGGGACTTGCGACTGCGTTATTGATTCTAATTCTTATTTCTAACGTAACCATTTTTGGTGGTCGTTCAGCTAACGAATCTAAGGTTATTGAAGGTGAAGATGTAGAAAACATTATGCCGGTTCAAGACGTTCAGGCTCCTACAAATGCAGCACCTGCTTCAGACAGCACATCAAACTAAATGACAGTTTAGACATATCCAATTTAGAAAGACCGCAATATTGCGGTCTTTTTTTTGCCGTTTTGTCAGTGAAATTTTGATGGCATAATTTCTGACTATACAGCAGCACAACTAAGAAAATTGTTAACTAAAAATTTATATTAAAAATGGGAGTAAACATTAAACCTCTTTCAGATCGCGTTTTGGTAGAGCCAATGGCTGCCGAGACCAAAACAGCTTCAGGACTCTATATTCCTGACACAGCAAAAGAAAAACCTCAGCAAGGTAAAGTTGTAGCTGTAGGAAGCGGTAAAAAAGACCACGACATGACCGTAAAGGTAGGAGACACTGTTCTTTATGGTAAATATGCCGGGACCGAATTAAAACTAGAAGGCACTGATTATCTTATCATGCGTGAGGATGATATTCTTGCGATAATCTAAGCCTTAATTCTTCTATTTAACTTTAATAACAACACGCTATTTTTCGCAGCCGCGAAAAATTTAAATAACATTAAAAATGGCAAAAGATATAACCTTTGACATCTCAGCAAGAGATGGCATTAAGCGCGGTGTAGACGCACTCGCAAACGCAGTAAAAGTAACTTTAGGACCTAAAGGTCGTAACGTAATTATCAGCAAGTCTTTTGGTGGACCACAAGTAACCAAAGATGGTGTTTCTGTAGCAAAAGAGATCGAATTACAAGATGCTCTTGAAAATATGGGAGCGCAAATGGTAAAAGAAGTTGCTTCTAAAACTAATGATCTTGCCGGTGACGGTACTACTACCGCAACCGTACTTGCTCAGGCAATTGTACAAGAAGGTCTTAAAAACGTAGCTGCTGGCGCAAACCCAATGGACTTAAAACGCGGGATTGACAAAGCAGTAGAAGCGATCACTAAAGATCTTGAAAAGCAGACTAAAGAAGTAGGAAGCTCTTCAGAAAAAATTAAGCAAGTTGCAGCGATCTCTGCTAACAACGACGATGTAATTGGTGAGCTTATCGCTGAAGCATTTGGTAAAGTTGGTAAAGAAGGTGTGATCACTGTTGAAGAAGCAAAAGGTACCGAAACTTACGTTGATGTAGTTGAAGGTATGCAGTTTGACCGTGGATATTTATCTCCGTATTTCGTTACTGACAGCGAAAAAATGCAAACTGAATTGGAGAACCCTTACATCTTGTTATTTGACAAGAAAATTTCTTCAATGAAAGATTTATTACCGGTTCTTGAGCCAGTTGCTCAATCAGGTAAGCCTTTATTAATCATCGCTGAGGATGTAGATGGTGAGGCATTAGCTACTTTAGTAGTTAACAAATTGAGAGGTGCACTTAAGATCGCAGCAGTTAAAGCTCCTGGTTTTGGTGATCGCCGTAAAGCAATGTTAGAAGATATTGCAATTTTAACTGGTGGTACTGTAATCAGCGAAGAGCGCGGTTTCTCTCTAGATAACGCAACTATCGATATGTTAGGTACTGCTGAAAATGTAACTATCGATAAAGACAACACTACTATTGTAAACGGTTCTGGTAACAGTGACGATATCAAAGCACGCGTGAATCAAATCAAAGCGCAAATCGAAACTACAACCAGCGATTATGATAAAGAAAAACTTCAAGAGCGTCTTGCTAAACTAGCAGGTGGTGTAGCTGTACTTTATGTAGGTGCTGCCTCTGAAGTTGAAATGAAAGAGAAAAAAGACCGTGTAGATGACGCACTTCACGCAACACGTGCAGCTGTTGAAGAAGGTATCGTAGCCGGTGGTGGTGTAGCTTTAGTACGCGCAAAACGTGTACTTGAATCACTTGAAGCTGCTAACGCAGATGAAGCTACAGGTATCAAAATTGTAAACCGTGCGATTGAATCTCCTTTACGTACTATTGTAGCTAACGCCGGCGGCGAAGGCTCTGTAGTTATCGCTAAAGTAATTGAAGGTGATGAAGACTACGGTTATGACGCTAAGACTGATCGCTACGTGAATATGCTAGCAGAAGGTATTATTGATCCTAAGAAAGTAACGCGTGTGGCATTAGAAAATGCAGCATCAGTTTCTGGAATGATCTTAACTACCGAATGTGCATTGACTGACATCCCTGAGGAAGCTCCTGCGGGTGGCGGTGGAATGCCAGGCGGAATGGGTGGCGGAATGCCAGGCATGATGTAAGCGCGATCCGCACAGTCAAACCTTTTAAAATAAAAATCCCTTCAGAATATTCTGAAGGGATTTTCTTTTTTAAGCCTCTACTCTTTTCGCTTAGTTTATCTCAGCATCAACAGTACCGCAATTAAGCATAACATCTCCAAAATACGGATTGTAAATTTTCTCCTCATTTGAGATCCAATACGCACCTTTTCCATCAAAAGCCATCGGGCAGTATTGATAATATAAGGTTCCTGAAACTATATTTTCTTCCACCAGGTCTTTAACCCCAACGGTTACTGCTTCAAAATGTTCCCGCTGAATATTCACATCATCTTCATCAGCAATTGCCTGAATCGCCTTTACAAAACCCAACTCCAGAGTACTAGCTTCACTGTTTTTAAGCATTACTTGTGCTGCATTTTTTGCTGCTTCAGCATCTGTATTTACCAAGGCCGTTTTTAAAAGGTTATAATCATCATACACCTGAGCAACTTCGGGATTTTTAAATGCTGCGTTGCGCTCTTCTGAGGAATACGCTTCGGATTTATGAGCGGTTTCTTCTTGAGAAACTTCGACTGTTTGCCGCTTCGATCTTGAATCTCCACAAGCCACTAGCACGAGTAAAACAACACTTATATATATTCTTTTCATTCTATAAATTCTTTAAAAAATAATTCAGCAAATATACAAACTAGGTTTTGCTAAGTAGTTTTTGATAATAGAAAGCAGGCACTAAAACCAACAGTAAGATGGGTTGTATTAAAAAACGTCGCACATAAAATAAAAACATACTCCACTGCGCGTCATAAATACCAATGATCGTCACAAAAGCTATTATCAACAATAAAAACAAACAACCGTACAACAAAAGTGCGATTCTAAAAATTTCTTTCTTCGGAAAAAGCACTACTAATATCAATATTGATAACGCGGAGTTTAACCAAAACCGAAGTATTACGTGAAGATAAAGTTTGAGAGCGTCTAACTCAGGAAGGCTTATCGCTTGCAGATATTCTCCTTCAAAAAAACGCAGAAACGGGTCGTAAAAAAGTTGTTCTTGCCAATATCTAATAGCAATTAAACAAAAAATTGCAGCACTAACAATGCTTATTTTGAAAAGTAATTTCAACCTGCCTGCTTTTTAAAATTGCGTACCCAAAGCAGCCACAGTAGAACAACCAGACCGTAAATAATGGCCGGAAACACAATATCATGCAATAGATTTTGAGCTTCAGGAAAGCGATACAAACCGATGCTCAGCAAAGCAATTCGCAAAATATTCACGACATAAATCAATATTACACCGCCTAAAGTAAAAAGAATGGTACGTTGCCAACCTTGAAAAAAAGCCATCACAAAAGCGACAAACAAAATAATGACACTCATTGCATTACATCCCTCTACCACTCGAGCAACATAAACATTCTCAACGCCGAGCACCATGGAAGCTTCTTCAGGATGCGGCGCCAACTGCGTTGCATACCCAAATAAATCAACAAGCCACGCACTTTGCACGGCAACTTGATGCGTGATGTAATCAGGATAATAGCTGCTTGACTCTGATCTACTCAGATAAAATCCATAAAGTAAACTCAGCACCACATACACTCCTAAAAATGTAAGGATAAATAAGATTACCGACTTATATTTGCCAACTATTTTAAACAATTTCAACACGGTTTAGACCGCCCTAAATTACAAGAAAAATGACGTTTGAAGCCCTAAAACCTGAAGTATCAAAAATTTTAGACAGCAGCAACCTATCTGTTGAGCATCGCTTAGAAGAAATATGCACGTTACTTAAAGATAATGTGACGTATTATGACTGGGTTGGCTTTTACTTTAAAAATGGGGATAAAAACGAACTGAAATTGAGTTCGTATGCTGGGGCTCCTACAGACCACACCATTATCCCTTTTGGGAAAGGAATTTGCGGCCAAGTCGCTGTCTCTAATCAAAACTTTGTTGTTCCTGACGTTGCCGCGCAGGACAATTACATTGCGTGCAGCATCACTGTAAAGGCTGAAATTGTTGTCCCGCTTTTTGTTAATGGTGAAAACATTGGGCAAATCGATATTGATTCAAACACTCCAGATCCCTTTACTGAAGCTGACGAGCGCTTTTTAGAATGGGTTAATGAGCAGGTTTCTTCGATCTTGGCATAGCAACTACCTCTAAGAAAATATTCATTAGGCAGTACCTGGAAACAGCGCTGCCTTTTTTAGGATTAAAGGATTACATTCCGGTTCTGATGGCTTCTACAGGATCAAGTCGCGAAGCCATAAATGCAGGCACAATTCCTGCGAAAAGCCCAATCACGATAGAACTTGACAATCCATAAAATATATTGGTTGCCGAAAGCACAAACTGAAAGTCTCCTGTAAATTGCGACATGACCTGCGCAATGATCCAAACGAGTCCCAGACCGATCAAACCTCCTATTGTGGCAAGAATCACCGATTCAAATAAAAACTGAAGTAAAATAAATCGGTTTTTGGCTCCTAGTGCTTTTTGAATTCCAATCAAATTGGTACGTTCTTTCACGCTCACAAACATAATATTTGCAATACCGAAGCCTCCTACGAGTAAAGAAAATAACCCAATAAAACCACCAATAGTAGACATGGTGCCGGTGATATTATCGATCAAGTCTGTAAAGCCCGAAAGCTGATTGATAAAAAAGTTGCTTACATCATTAGGCTTCAATCCTCTGAGTTGGCGTAGACGCTGCTCAAGAACCGCATTAAATTCAGGGATATCAACACCCTCAGCCGGCTTTACCACAATTTGAGGAAAAGCTGATTTATTATTGCTTCCATAAATACGGCGCACCACATTTACAGGCAAGATCACCATGCCATCTTTAGACGGACCAAACATACTGCTTCCCTCCTTCTCTAAAACTCCGATTACCGAAAAGCGCTGTCCATAAAGTCGCACTTGTTTACCAATAGGATCTAAACTTCCGAATAAACTTTCGGCGATTTCTTGACCCAAAACCAAAACATTTGAACCACTATTGGATTCTGACTCATTAAAAAATCTTCCGTCAGTAAGCTGCAAAGCTTCGATATTATAATACCCGTCAGTCACAGGAATAATGTTTACTCCCGTCACTAATTTATCTCCGTACTTTATAGATTCGGCGCCTACATTTAAGCTGAAAGATGCCGCCTCAACATCAGGAACATTTCGTTTAATATACTGGTATTCGTCATAACTCACATCTGGAAACTGCTCGCGTTTCCATTGTGGAATATCAGTGGGCGCAAACGAAAAACGCATGATGATAATCGTGTTATTATCTAACGAAGCAAGGCTACCTTTGATCTCCTGTTTGAGCGAGTCTACTGCAGCAAGAACCCCGATAATTGAAAAAATACCAATGGTCACCCCCAGTAAGGAAAGCAGGGTACGCAACTTATTATTGCGCAACGCATTGATAGCAAAAGCAAGACTTTCTTTTAATACCCTAAGATAGATGAGCATAAAGGCGTTTTAATTTGAACACAGGTATGACGCAAAAGCCCGCTGTGTGTTACAAATTTAAGCTAAGAAATTACGAAAATTAGCAAGCTATTTTAGTAGTTAAATTCATACTTTTGCACCCAAATTAAAAATTTCTTCATGAGCACTCCGATAAAGGCAAAAGCCGCGCTGATTTCCGTTTTTAGTAAAGAAGGCCTTGAGCCGTTGATTAAAAAGTTTGATGAATTAGGTATAACCCTTTATTCTACGGGGGGTACAGAGAAATTCATTAAAGATCTTGGCGTTCCGGTTGTACCTGTTGAAGATGTGACTTCTTATCCTTCAATTTTAGGTGGAAGAGTAAAAACCCTTCACCCTAAAGTTTTTGGTGGAATTTTGAACCGTCAAGACAATGAGAGCGATGTTGCTGAAATGAAAGAATACGACATTCCGCAACTTGACATTGTGATCGTTGACTTGTATCCTTTTGAAAAAACGGTTGCCTCAGGAGCTTCAGAACAAGATATTGTTGAAAAAATTGATATCGGTGGTATTTCATTGATTCGCGCCGCTGCAAAGAACTTTAAAGACACGCTTTGTGTTTCTTCGGTTGATGATTATGAAGAGGTTTTAGAGCTTATCAGCGCAAATAAAGGAACGACCACGCTAGCTGACCGTAAGCGTTTTGCCGCAAAAGCATTCAATGTTTCATCGCATTATGACACTGCTATTTTTAATTACTTTAATGAAGAAGAAGTAGTTTACAAAGCGAGCTACACGCAAGGTAAATCTTTACGCTACGGAGAAAACCCACATCAAAAGGGAACCTTCTTTGGTGATTTTGACGCGATGTTTGACCAACTTCACGGTAAAGAATTATCATACAATAACCTGCTTGATGTTGATGCTGCGGTTAATTTAATGGCAGAATTTCAAAATGAAGCGCCCACTTTTGCAATCTTAAAGCACAATAATGCCTGTGGCCTTGCCCAGCGCGACACCTTACATCAAGCTTACGTAGATGCTTTAGCCGGAGATCCGGTTTCTGCTTTTGGAGGAATTTTGATCGCTAATAAAGAAATTGATAAAGCTACTGCTGAAGAGATTCACAAATTATTTTGTGAGGTAGTTATCGCTCCTAGCTATTCTGAAGAAGCACTTGAAATTTTAAAAGGAAAGAAAAATCGCGTGCTTTTAATTCAAAAGCCAATTGCGCTTCCTAACGATCAAGTGCGCAGTTGTTTAAACGGCATTTTAGTTCAGGATAAAGATGCAAAAACAGATAGTCTTGAAGATCTTTCTACCGTCACAAACAATAAACCTACAGAACAAGAGTTAAGTGATTTAATCTTTGCTTCTAAGATCTGTAAGCATACCAAATCAAATACGATCGTGTTTGCAAAAGGTAAACAACTTTGCGCAAGCGGCACCGGTCAAACTTCACGTGTTGACGCGTTACGTCAAGCTGTGGATAAAGCGGTTTCTTTTGGTTTTGACCTTAAAGGCGCAGTTATGGCCAGTGATGCATTTTTCCCGTTTCCGGACTGTGTTGAACTCGCTGACAAAGCCGGAATCACAGCGGTAATTCAACCGGGTGGCTCTATCAAAGATCAGCTAAGCATTGATTATTGCAACGAAAATGAATTGGCCATGGTAATGACCGGAACCAGACATTTTAAACATTAAAAAATCATATTTTTTAACTACATTTAAGATTTAACCTTTAGCATACTCACCCTAATTTCCAACAGCGCATATGGGCTTTTTTGATTTTCTTACCGAAGAAATAGCGATAGATCTTGGTACCGCAAACACCCTTATTATTCACAATGACAAAGTTGTGGTTGACAGTCCGTCTATTGTAGCCCGAGACCGCATGAGCAATAAGATCATTGCTGCCGGTAAAGACGCTGCGATGATGCAAGGTAAAACGCACGAAAACATCAAAACCATTCGCCCGCTCAAAGACGGTGTAATTGCAGATTTTGATGCCAGTGAGCAAATGATGAGTATGTTCATCAAAGAGATCCCGGCGCTTAAGAAACGTATGTTTGCTCCTGCGCTTAGAATGGTGGTATGTATTCCGTCAGGAATCACAGAGGTTGAGATGCGTGCGGTAAAAGAAAGTGCTGAGCGTGTCAACGGTAAAGAGGTTTACCTGATTCACGAGCCTATGGCTGCGGCTATTGGTATTGGCGTTGACATTATGCAGCCTAAAGGAAATATGATTGTAGATATAGGTGGTGGAACCACTGAAATCGCGGTGATCGCTTTAGGTGGAATTGTATGTGATAAATCGGTTAAAATTGCGGGTGATGTCTTTACCAATGACATCATTTATTATATGCGCACCCAACACAACTTGTATGTTGGAGAGCGCAGTGCGGAAAAAATAAAAATTCAAATAGGAGCAGCAACCGAAGATTTAGAGGTTCCGCCGGAAGATATGAGCGTTCAAGGACGTGATTTGCTTACAGGGAAACCAAAACAGGTTCAAATCTCATTTAGAGAGATCGCTAAAGCTTTAGATAAATCTATCTTACGTATTGAAGACGCCGTGATGGAAACGCTTTCTCAAACGCCTCCGGAACTTGCTGCAGATATTTACAACACCGGGATTTACCTTGCCGGTGGTGGTAGTATGCTGCGCGGACTAGATAAGCGTTTGTCTCAAAAAACCGACTTACCGGTGTACATTGCTGAAGATCCTTTGCGCGCTGTGGTGCGCGGTACCGGGATCACGCTTAAAAACCTAAACAAGTTTAAAAGCGTACTCATCAAATAATAGCATCGTGATTCATGCAGCAAATCGTCAATTTTTTCATAAAGTACAGAAACTTTCTGCTCTATGCCTTTTTGCTGTTTATTTCGCTGGTTTTTACGATTCAGTCGCACTCGTATCATCGTAGCAAGTTTGTAAATTCAGCTAACTTCTTAAGCGGTGGAATCTACAGCAGTCTTGATAACATTACAGAGTACTTTGATTTAAAAGTGCACAATGCGCAGCTTGTTGAAGAAAATAACAGATTACGCACCCGATTGCTCAACACGCGAGACAGCATTTCGCAAAAAATAGATACGGCTACTTTTCATAAGCGCTTCCGGTTTACCACCGCTAAAACCATTAATAACAACTATACGTTTAAGGACAATTTTCTCACGCTACGTGCCGGGACTAAAGACGGCCTGAAACAAGATTTAGGCGTAATCACCAGCAAAGGAATTGTGGGCATCGTAGATCGCGCTTCGGCCAATTATGCTACTGTAATAAGCATCCTTAATAGCAATTCACAGATCAATGCCAAGCTGAAGAAAAGTAATCACTTTGGTATTTTAGTATGGCGCGGCGGGGATCCTAATATCGTAGACCTTATAGATGTACAGTCTAAGGCTCCTGTTCAAAAAGGCGACACCATTGTTACCGGCGGAAAGTCAACCATCTTTCCGGAAGGTATTGGCATAGGCACCATCAAGTCTTTTGAGCTTGATCCTAGCGAAAACTTTTACAGTATTAAAGTTGAACTTTTTAACGACATGACAAACATTGGGTATGTGTATGTCATTGAAAATCTTGACCGAACCGAAATACAAACTCTAGAACAACAAACAGCAGATGAACAATAGTGTCACGCAAAACATACTGCGGTTTGTATTTCTTGTTTTGGTTCAAATCGCAATATTTAACAACATCAATTTTTTAGGGTATATCAATCCGTATCCCTACGTGTTGTTTATTATTTTATTTCCCATAGGTGATAACAAAGCCTTGTTGTTGGCATTGAGCTTTTTATTAGGGATCAGCATTGATATGTTTTGCAACAGCGGCGGAATGCATGCTGCCAGTTGTGTGACCATAGCCTATTTAAGACCTTGGATCTTACAATCAATTTTTGGCCTTGCGTATGAATATAACGCAGTCAAAGTGGTTAAAGCAGCTTTTGGCCAACGCTTACTGTATACCACAATCTTAGTATTCTCACATCATTTGATATTATTTTTCCTCGAAAGTTTTAACTTTTCAGACATAATCTATATACTTAAAAAGACGTTGTTCAGTGGGGCCTTTACTGTGCTTCTTTGTATCATTCTAATAACCCTTTTTAGCGTTAAGCGTAGATGAGAAAAATTCTGCTTTTTTCTATTGTTTTAATTTCCGGAATCCTCCTAACAGGAAGGCTCTTTTATCTTCAGATTTTAGATACTTCCTATGCCAGTTTATCGGTAAACAATGCGATCAAGCGAATTTATGATTACCCGCAACGCGGCCACATCTATGATCGCAACGGTTCGCTATTAGTCAGCAACCAACCTTCGTATGATGTTATGGTTATTCCTCGAGAAGTAAAACCCTTTGACACTACCGAGTTTTGTGGCTTATTAAAAATGACGAAAGAAGCATTGGTCAAGCGATTAGACAAAGCCCGTGTGTATTCTCCCAGACTTCCGTCTATAGTGATTCCGCAGCTTACAAAATCCGAATACGCTTATTTACAGGAAAAAATGCGTAAGTATGAAGGTTTTTATATTCAAAAACGATCGTTGCGTGATTATCAGGTAGATTACGGCGCAAATTTTTTAGGCTATATCGCCGAAGTAAACCGTGCTGATATTGAAGATAACCCGTACTATCAATCAGGTGACTTAAAAGGGCGTACAGGAGTTGAACGCCAATACGAAGAAATTTTACGCGGAGTAAAAGGAGTTAAATACATTCAGAAAGATCGTTTTAATCGTGATATTGGCGCTTATAAAAACGGAAGCCTCGATACCATTCCCAAGCCCGGAAAAGACCTGACACTTACCATTGATGCTGAGCTGCAAAAGTATGGCGAAGAACTAATGGTAAATAAGCGCGGCGGAATTGTCGCCATTGAACCTTCAACAGGTGAAATTCTTGCCTTAGTAAGCGCACCTAATTTTGATCCTGCACTGCTTGTGGGTAGAGAGCGTTCTCGCAACTTTACCAACTTATATTACGATTCTATTGCAAAACCACTTTTTGACCGCGGTTTACAAGCACAATACCCTCCGGGATCTCCATTTAAAACCCTAAATGCACTTATTGCTTTACAGGAAGATGTGGTAGACCCTCAAGAAAGTTTTGCCTGCCATATGGGCTATTATTATGGCTCCAGAGGAAGAAAATTAGGATGTCACAGCCACCCTAGTCCGTTGAGTATGGTACCAGGAATCGCAAACTCGTGCAATGCCTATTTTGCCAATGTGTACCGCCGCGTGATCGAGAAGTACGACACACCACAGGAAGGTATGGACGTTTGGCACAATCATCTGGCAAGTTTTGGACTTGGGCAATATATGGGAACCGATTTACCTACGGGCCGTCCCGGTTATATTCCGGATAGCGATTACTACAACAGAGCCTATGAATATCCTAAATACAAATGGTTTAGTACTGCTACGATCTCAAATTCTATCGGGCAGGGCGAAGTGAGTCTCACGCCTATTCAACTTGCAAATGTGACCGCCACCATTGCAAATAGAGGTTGGTTTTATACGCCGCATATAGTAAAAGATATTGAAGGCGAACACGACGCTATTCCTGAAAAATACCGCACTAAGAATTATACGACCATCGATGCTAAAAACTACGAACCTGTGGTTGAAGGAATGTCTGGCGCGTATAATTACGGTACAGCGGCAGGCGTACAGATCCCTGGAATTGAGATTTGTGGAAAAACAGGAACTGCTGAAAACTATACCAAAATAGATGGTAAACGTCAGCAGCTTACAGATCATTCGATTTTTGTAGCTTTTGCTCCTAAAGACAATCCTAAAATTGCTATCGCTGTTTTTGTTGAAAATGGGTATTGGGGTGGTCGCTACGGTGGAAAGATTGCCAGTTTAATGATCGAAAAGCATATAAAAGGTGAGATTACCCGTACCGATCTTGAAGACTGGATCTTAACCCACAGTCTTGAAGAAGAATACGCAAAACCCTTAAGCGGAAAGCCATTCCCAATTAATGATGGTAAAAAAATAAGTGGTAAAATCGAAGAAAAGCTCAAAAGTTAATGCGCAGTACAGCACGCAACGCACGCAATAATTTTGACTGGCTTCTTATAGTGATCTATCTAGCGCTGGTAGGTATTGGCTGGGTAAATATCTACTCTGCTTCTATTGATCCTTCAGGAGTTTCAAACTTTTTTGACCTCAGCAATCTGTATACAAAACAGCTGCTTTTTATAGCTTTGAGTTTACTGTTGATTGTGTTTATACTCTCACTGGAAGCCAAATTCTTTGAGCGGTTTGCCAGTGTGATCTATGTCGTTTCGATCGCCTCCTTATTAGGCCTTTTTGTCTTCGGAAAAAACATAAGTGGTGCAACCAGTTGGTATGCCTTTGGAAGCTTTAGCTTACAACCTAGTGAATTTGCTAAAGCAGCTACTGCTCTAGCCTTGGCCAAATATCTTAGCGACATTCAGACTGATGTAAAGTCATTCACCCACCAGTTTAGAGCTTTTATTATCATTGCATTACCTGCGCTTTGCATTGTGCCTCAACCTGACCCGGGAAGCGCGCTTGTTTACGCAGCCTTTTTCTTTCCGCTTTATCGCGAAGGACTTTCTGGAATTTATTTAATTACCGGCTCTATTACCATCGCGCTGTTTGTTTTAACGCTTGCTTTTGGTCCTGTGTATATCATTGCCGGCATTGTGTTAATCGCTATTATTCTGCTCATCAAAAACCGAAAAAAGCGCTTTGGTAAACGGTATTTTTACATATTGCCAATAGTTTCTATCCTGTTTGTACTTTCGGTGAATTACATTTTTCAGAACGTTTTTGAACAGCGCCACAGAGACCGTTTTAATGTGGTGTTAGGTAAAGATGTAGATATGAAAAGTATAGGCTACAATACCTATCAATCTGAAATTGCTATCGGCAACGGTGGACTGACCGGAAAAGGTTTTTTAAAGGGAACTCAAACTAAAGGAAACTTTGTACCGGAGCAGCATACAGACTACATTTTTAGTACCGTAGGCGAAGAATGGGGTTTTTTAGGAAGCACACTGGTGATCCTGCTTTTTGTGGGCTTAATGTTGCGTATCATCATTCTTTCAGAACGGCAAAAGAGTCAGTTTAGTCGCATTTATGGTTACAGCATCGCCGGAATATTGTTTATACACTTCCTGGTGAACATCGGGATGGTTACCGGCGTTTTCCCTACTGTAGGTATCCCGCTGCCGTTTTTTAGCTATGGTGGTTCGGGGCTTTGGGGCTTCACCATCTTGCTGTTTATTTTTATCAAACTCGACAGCAATCGGGTTAATGAATGGTAATTAAAACACCCAGCGATCCACGGGTTTTTCAGCTTCTATTTTGTGTTCTATGGAATCTTCCAATTGCGGAAAAAAGTCAATACCGGTTGCATTTTCTACCTCATCTACAGAGACCACAAACTGCTGAAGCGCTGCGTCACTTTCGCGATGCGGAATTAAGAAAGCCAAACAAGAGTAGCCTGAATCATTTTTCCGAAGGACCATCTTGTAAAAAGCACTAGGAACGACCACGTTCTCGGTTCCTATCGTACCCAAACCGTTAGTTGTTAGTCCGCCAGTTATTACCGTTATCTTATTGTACCGTGAAGCCCAATCTCTAACTTGATTTTCAAGGCGATTCCAGATTCCCGCGTTGAACGCATTCAGTTGCGGACTAATATTACTGGTTAAAAAAGTTTCATTATACGCCTGCGTGCTAAAACTTCGGTCTCCGGCAGGGCATAAATGTCCGCGGTCATAACCACTGTTTTTATAATTACGCCAGTCTGCCGCTCCCGTTTCCACAGCATTATCTACTATAAAATACGGCCTACTCAAACTCTTGCTGTTCTGCAGTTGGGATTTCTCTAAGGTGTAAGCCACCCAAGAGGCTTGCTCTGCAGCTTCATTGTATGACAAGCTGTAATACTGATGATGGACTACCGTTTCTGGCGCGGCTTCCGGAAATAAAAAGCTTAATGCCGTTGACTTGATTTCCGCACCTGTGGCTACGTGTTGCTCTTTTTGCTTTTGATCTAAATGCTGATTTACAAGATAAATGATCGTAATAGCCACCATCATCAAAAGCGGGTAAGTGTACTTTCTTCGCATAAATTATTTTACTCCTTTTACATCTAAAGCATCGCGTAAGGCATTGCCCATAAGCATAAATGCCATCACTAAACTCATAATTGCCAAACCAGGAATAATTGCCAAATAGGCTTTTCCTAAAATAATATAAGAATAGTGATCTTTGATCATCGCTCCCCAACTTGGAATGGGCGGTTGCGCACCAATCCCTAAAAAGCTAAGTCCGCTTTCTATAAGTATTGCGCTGGCAAAATTTGCGGCACTGATCACGATTACCGGTGCCAAAATATTAGGGATAATATGTTTAAATAGAATGCGCATATTACGATAGCCAAGAGCACGAGCGGCGGTGACATACTGTGCTTCCTTAACGCTCAGAACCTGCCCTCTAACCACACGAGCTACCTCTACCCACATCGTAAGCCCTACGGCTATAAAAACCTGCCAGAAACCCTTTCCTAAAGCTAAAGTAATGGCAATGACTAGCAATAATGTGGGGATAGACCAAGTAACATTGATGATCCACATAATGAGTGCGTCTATTTTACCACCGTAATAGCCCGCAATAGCTCCTAAAACCACACCAATCAACAGTGAGATCAAAACGGCAACAAAACCAATACTAAAAGAAATACGTGTACCTATGAGCATTCTACTCAACAAATCACGACCGTATTTATCAGTACCCAGAAGAAAAACTTTTTCAGATATAAATTGTTCCTCGAAGTCTTTCTTAGAAACCTCTGTAATTCCAAAATCTTTTAAAGCAACTGCTTTGGTTAACTCGAGGTCTTCATCTTCAGAATAAGGCTTATATTCTACCTCATCCTCGTGCAGGGTCCAACTCGAGATCGGAATTTCTGTATCGGTATTAACCTTTCCATTCAACAGCGCTCCTATCCAACTTTGCTTTTGATGTTCCGGCCCGGGAACATTCAGCATTTCAACACGAAATCTGGGCTTTTTAGAATGGATAGCCAAATGCATTTGATTGGCATTGCTCGAGTCGTCTGGTGCGATCAAATATGCAAATAAGGCGATCAAACCGCAGAGCACGATATATATAAAACTCAAAACGCCCCAGAAATTTCTTTTGAATTTCTGGAGCGCTAAATGAGTTAATGAACTTGAATGTTCTGCCATAGGTTAATCCCTAACGTCAGCCAATTTACCTCTTCTAATATTATTTACTTTAAGATCTTCTAACACGTTAATGGCTTCATCCATATAAACATCTTTAGCAAGATCTTGGTGCCAACGCTCACGCTTTTGCTTTAAAACCGTGTCGCTCTCAAATTTCTGGATTTCGTATGGAAGCGATTTAAACGTTAAGCCTGACTTATAATTACGTAAAGAATCAAAGCGTTTAGCTTCCTCTTCGTTTTGTTCCATCTTGGCAGAATATGCATCAATGTTTAAAGGCCAAACTGAATCATCTTGCTTGCTTTTAATCCATTTTGCATTTTCTTCAATCAGTTGCAACTGCTTATTTTTAGCCATACGTGCGTTACTGTTGCTGATGGTTTGGTCATAATCTATATAACCATCCCAAACCTCATAATCTGCTGCAGCGATCTTATCCCAAGGTAACGGGTTGTCTAGATCTTTTTCACCAATATCAATGTAACTAAATTGGTCTGGAACCACTACATCACTTTTCACACCTTCTAATTGAGTCGAACCACCATTGATTCGGTAGAACTTCTGTGTAGTGATTTTTAAAGCTCCCATATCGCCTAAATCATTTTGACGCAACCAGCGATTTAGGTCATATACATTTTGAACTGTTCCCTTTCCATAGGTTTGCTTACTACCTATGATCACAGCTCGTTTGTAATCTTGCATAGCAGCTGCAAGAATTTCACTTGCAGAAGCCGAAATTTCATTGACTAATATCACAAGAGGCTTGTCCCATAAAATCTCAGGATCTTTATCCTTTAAAATTTCACTATCCGCTCCATTTGATTTTACCTGTACAATAGGTCCTTCTTTAATAAATAAACCTGCGATATCTACAACAGTAGAAAGTGATCCTCCACCGTTACTTCTTAAATCAATTACAAGACCATCTACATCCTGTTCTTTAAGACGTATAATCTCTTTCTTAACATCAGTTGCAGCATTGCGCTGCTCTGCATTCTGCATATCAAAATAGAACTTTGGTAAATTGATCACACCGTACGTTCTATCGTCTTTATCTACAGTCGTGGTTTTAGCATAGGTTTCTTCAATCTCCACTACATCACGCGTGATTGCAATATTCTTGATAGAGCCATCCTTTTTCTTCACATTAAGAGTTACTACGGTTCCTTTAGGGCCTTTAATCAGCTCTACCGCATCATCTAAACGCATACCAACAACGCTAGTTGCAACATCTTCATCTGCCTGTTTAACCTTTAGAATAATGTCTCCCTCCTTAAGCTCTTCACCTCTCCAAGCTGGTCCACCAGAAATAATTTCGGTGATACTAATCTCGTTACTTTTTTTCTGAAGACGGGCGCCAATTCCTTGAAACTGACCACTCATTTGCATATCAAAACGATCTTTATCAACCGGCGCAAAATACGTGGTATGCGGGTCAAATTCTTCAACTATAGAGTTGATGTAAATCGAAAAGTAATCTTCTCGATCTAATTCATCTGCAAACTCAAAATACTCAACTAAAGATTGCTTGGTAGTCTCTCTCGTTTCCTTTTCAATTTCTGAATTTGATAACGGTGTATATCCTGTTGAGTCTTTAGCCTTTTTAGCTTCTTCTTCAATACGATCGTAATATGTGCCAATGGTGTTGAACTTCAGTTGATTTTCCCAACGTGCCTTAAGCTCTTTTTGATTTTTAGCATAATCTAAGTTCTCATACTCTGTATCAATAGTTTCATCTTTAGAGTAATCAAATGGCTGAGATAAAATATCATCGTAAATCGCCTTTGATTCTTCCATACGTTCTCTAAGTCGTGTGTATGCTAAATCAAAAAAGCTAATATCTTCCTTTCTAATTTGATCATCTATCTGATCTTTATAGGCTTCAAATTCTTTGATATCACTTTTAAGGTAATAACGCTTTAGAGGATCTAAGGCAGTTACAAAATCATCAAAAACCTCCTCAGAGAATTCATCATTAAATTCTTTGGCATCATAGTGCCCTTTTTCGAGCACATAAGAAATTAAGCTAACGAGTACTTTATCTTTTCCGGGATCTTCATCACTTGTGGTAAAACTGCAAGAAGCTGCAGCTAACAGTAAGGCCAAAACGAGCACCTTCACATTTTTTATCATAATACGTTGCATTTTCATCTTTTACTAGCAATCTACATTAAAAACCGTGCCAGCGCTTAATTTTTCAGCTAACAATTTGTTAAACGTTAAGCCGGGCTATGGCTTGGTAATTTAGTATTTTAGCGTCAGAAAGCAAAACCAAATGACCGATCAAAAACCTCTTATACTAGTCACTAACGACGATGGCATCACGGCTCCCGGAATACGCAAATTAATAAGCATCATGCAAGAGCTTGGAGATGTGGTCGTTGTAGCTCCTGACAGCCCGCAAAGCGGTATGGGCCATGCTATAACTGTCAACGACACTATTTATTGCGACCCGGTAAAAGAATTTCAGGATGACACGCACAAAGAATACCGTTGCTCCGGCACACCGGCTGATTGTGTTAAGATCGCCGTGCAAGAAATTATGCATCGCAAGCCTGACATCTGTGTCAGTGGTATAAATCACGGCTCTAATTCATCTATAAATGTCATTTATAGCGGTACTATGAGCGCAGCTGTAGAAGCAGGTGTAGAAGGAATTCCCGGAATTGGGTTTTCGCTACTCGATTATTCTATAGATGCTGATTTCTCGCATTGCGCGGCTTACGTAAAAAAGATCACGCAAGAAGTATTGCAAAATGGATTGCCAAAAGGTGTTGTGCTTAACGTAAACATCCCAAAATTAAAAGCCAGCGAAATAAGCGGCATTAAAGTGGGGCGTCAAGCTAATGCGCAATGGGTTGAAGATTTTGACAAACGCACCAACCCAATGGGGCGAGATTACTATTGGTTGAGTGGCGAATTTGTAAACGAAGATCAAGGTGAGGATACAGATGAGTGGGCTTTGGCTAACGGTTATGTTTCGGTGGTTCCTGTGCAATTTGATCTGACCGCGCATCATTTTATAGAAAAACTGAATGACTGGAAATTTAATGATTAACTTTTCGTTCTACGGAAAACAATTACGCAAGTCGTGAAATACTATATCATAGCAGGGGAAGCCAGTGGCGATTTACACGCAGCTAATTTGATGAAGGCAATTTTAGCCGAAGATCCACATGCTGATTTTAGGTTCTGGGGTGGCGATCTGATGCAAAAAGTGGGCGGTACGCTCGTTAAACACTATCGTGATCTGGCATTTATGGGTTTCCTCGAAGTGCTTATGAATCTACGGACCATCACTAAGAATCTAGCATTTTGTAAAAAAGACATCGCCCAGTTTAACCCCGATGTGATCATCTATATTGATTACCCCGGTTTTAATATGCGCATTGCAAAATGGGCACGACAAGAAGGTTATAAAAACCATTACTACATCTCTCCACAAATCTGGGCTTGGAAGGAAGGCCGCATAAAAGCAATCAAACAAGATGTTGATGCGATGTATGTAATTCTTCCGTTTGAGAAGCAATTTTATGAGGAGAAACATAACTTCCCGGTGCACTTTGTGGGACACCCCTTAATTGATGAGATCAGTGCACGTACACCGGTGATTCCTGAAAATTTCAGAAAGGAACACCAATTAGATGAGCGACCTATTATCGCCCTATTGCCCGGAAGCCGTAAGCAGGAAATACAAAAAATGCTTGAGATTATGTTGAGCGTTACTCCTGATTTTCCCGCTTATCAATTTGTGATCGCCGGAGCCCCAAGTCAAGACCAGGACTTTTACGAACCATTTTTAAAAAAGAATCGGGTTCATATCGTCATGAATCAAACGTACAATTTACTAGACGTTGCGCACGCTGCGCTGGTAACTTCTGGCACAGCGACTCTTGAAACCGCACTCTTTAAAGTTCCTGAAGTCGTTTGTTATAAAGGTGGAAGAATTTCTTATGAGATCGCAAAACGCGTTATTAATCTCGATTACATTTCGTTAGTAAACCTTATTATGGATCGCGAAGTAGTAAAAGAATTAATTCAAACCGAATTCAATACCAAAACGCTTAAAAAAGCGTTAGCAGAGATTTTAGAAGAAGAAAAAAGAAAAGCACTTTTTTCAGAATATTATAAATTAGAAAAAAAGTTAGGCGGCGTAGGTGCAAGTGCCACTACGGCTAAACTTATTGTAAATGCTATTCAGTCAAACTGACTTTAGATTGTATATGACCAGAACAAGCCTCTCGATAATTATAAGTATTGCTTTAGTAAGCTGCGGCGGAAGCAAAAAAGCGGTAAAATCTGCAACCACAGTAGAAAACACGAGATATATAGCTCCAGAAAAAAGTTCGGTCCCCACCTCTGATCCTTCAACGCGTGAATTGATGTATTTATCAGAAATAAAACCGAATGAAGAAAATCAACTTCGATTCAATATCATCAAAAATGCCCGCCAGTATGAAGGCACGCCTTACAAGTACGGAGGCACAACTCCTAAAGGAATGGATTGCAGCGGACTCGTATACACCGCATTTCTGGAGGAAGGAATAAGCATTCCGCGTGTGAGCAGACATATTGCAGAAGAAGGCGAACGCATTAAAACCGATGATGTTATTCCCGGTGATTTATTGTTCTTCATTACCGGCAGACGCAGCCGTCAAATCAATCACGTAGGTATTGTGGTTGATGTTTTACCGGGGCAAATTCTTTTTATTCACTCTTCTACCTCTCAAGGCGTTATCGTGTCTTCACTTAATGAAGGCTACTGGAACAACGCCTTTAAAGAAGCCCGAAGAATTATGTAACTCATTGATTTTTTGATTAGTATTGCAAAGTACTAACCCACTTCTTGTTGCCATTTGTTATGAAAGGCATCAACATAACACTTTGCATTGCCCTACTGGGTTTGATCTCAGGTATACTCTTATGCCCGGTTTTGAACTTCAGCTTACTCACAGAATTCGTTGTGTTTTTGAGTTGCTTTTTCAGTTTTCTCAGTCTTCATTTTATTTTTAAACGGAAACACATCTACAGTGTTTTCACAACCTTCACAGCATTTTTGCTTTTTGTTGCTATTGGTATTTTACTAGTTACGCTTTCTGATCCTTTGCTCAAAGAATCGCATTACACCAAAACTTTAGCCTTTGAGCAACCTCAAATAATCTTGCTTGAAATTGACGAAAAACTAAAACCCGGTTTTTACGACTCTAAATATGTCGCCCGCGTACTTCAAATTCAGAATACACCGGCAACCGGAAAACTGATTGTGAATATTGAAAAAGACAGTGCCAAACCAGCGTCAGATCTCAGAGTAGGGCAATACATCCTAACAAAAACAGCAGCACAAAAGATCGCACCACCTCGTAATCCGTTTCAATTTGATTACAAGACCTATCTCGAACAACGAGGTATTTTTGCTGCAATAACAGTATCTAAGCAAGAGTTGCTACAACTTCCTAATAAAAGGAATTCGCCACAATCCTTTGCAGATCATTTACGCGCAAGTCTGAATGCCAAACTAGACCGTTTTACAATGCATCCGGACAACAGAGCGGTTTTGAACGCACTTGTGTTAGGACAACGCCAAGAGCTCTCTACCGACTTGCAAAATGATTACGCCAACGCCGGAGTCATTCACATACTAGCTGTGTCTGGCCTTCACGTGGGAATCCTTATGCTTATAGTACAATTTCTGCTTAAACCACTAGGCAACTATCGGCGCAGCCGCATTCTAAAAACACTAATCGTTTTATTAGTGATCTGGGGGTTTGCGTTAATCACCGGCTTCTCGCCCTCGGTATTAAGAGCCGCAACAATGTTCACCTTCATTCAAGCTGGATTCTTTTTTAATCAGCGAAAAGCAGGATTCAATGCGCTGATCGCTTCGGCATTTGTATTGCTGGCGATCAGACCAAGATTACTGTTTGAAGTAGGTTTTCAATTGAGTTATGCTGCGGTCTTTGCAATCCTGTGGCTCTATCCAAAATTTGAAAAATTAGGCCTCCCAAAGTACAAGCTACTACAGTATTACTGGAAAATCATTTTGGTCAGTCTTGCCGCACAAATAGGCGTACTGCCGCTAAGCCTATTTTATTTTCACCAATTCCCGGGAGTATTTCTTATAGCTAATTGTGTCGTGTTGCCCTTTTTGGGTTTCGTCCTAATTTATGGCTTGATCCTATTGACCGCAGCAGCGCTCAACCTGCTTCCTAAATTTGCAGTTGATTGTTATGATCTGATCCTGACTTGGCTTAATACCTTTATAAAAGGATTGGCGAGTCTTGATGTATTCCTAATCGAAAACATTTATTTCTCGTTACCGCTCGTCATTCTATCGTACCTTTTAATTTTTTCCGCGGAAAACTTTAGCCGAAGGTTTAGTTTTAAAAACATAAGCCTGCTACTTCTAGTACTTATAAGCTTTCCTATCACGCTTCTTTTTTCTGAATTCACCCAAAGGCAACCTAAGTTTTACATTCTTCATCAATACCAAACCAGTCTGTTTTCTTATCAAAATGAGCAACTTGAATTCACTTATTACACCGAATCAGATCGCGAACCACCTCAACAACTTTTAAACCAGTTTAAAACGCATCAGCAGGTTACTGCAGTGCAAACAGCTGAGCTGAAACACTTCTACCAAATTAAAGAACAGACTATTTTTCGAATAGATAGTAGTGCCGTTTTTGAAATTCCAAAGCTTGAACCCGACATTATTGTTCTAACACAATCTCCAAAAGTGAATCTCGATCGGGTTACTGAACGTTACCCTAATGCGGTTTACATTGCTGACGGAAGCAACTACAAAAGTTATGTAGCGCGCTGGGAAGCTACTTGCACAAAAAAGAAAATCCCTTTTCACAATACGTATGAAAAGGGATTTTATAAAATAGAGTAATTACTTTTTAGCTCTTAAAAGTACTTTCAAAATTAGATTGATATTCCTCCCAAGCTTCGGCGGTAGTGATTTCTAAGTAATCATCAGACTCGATCATTTTCAGAAAAAGTTCTAACTGCTGTGGTGTTTTATAACCCGGCAACGGCTGAATCAAATTGCCTTTTTCATCAAAAAATACAATGCTGGGGTACGCATTTATTTTCATTGCATGCGCAAATAAATGCTGACTGTTGCGCCCTTTTCGTTTAGGATCATAATTAGGATTCGTGTACACAAAATCTTGATAATCTATAGACTCTGTTCCTTCAGCATTGAATTTTACCGCATAGTAATTTTGATTCACATACTTTGCGACATCAGGATTCTGAAAGGTGTTTTTATCCAGTAATTTGCACGGCCCGCACCAATCTGTATACACATCCATAAAGATCTTGCGAGGCTCTTTTTTCTGTGCTTTAAGTGCCTCTCCAAAACTCATCCAATTTATTTTTTCTTGTGCTGAAAGGCTTCCGGCACTACAAATGGCAATCATTAAAAAAACTATAACTCGTTGCATGTATTATTTTTAGGGTGGTAATTCAAAAAACAGACCGTTTTAATGAATTCCGTGCATTAATTTCTTCAGTAAAGGATGTAACAAAATTATTAAAACTCCTGCTCCTCCCGGAATTAAAAAGAATAATAAAAAGAAGGTTGATAAACTATATTCTTGAGCAACCTGATCGATCATTCCCCCGGTGCTTCCGGCCAACTTGTTTCCGATAGCTATTGCCAGGTACCAAACTCCGTACATCATTGCGATCATTCTACCGGGAACCAATTTACTTACGTAGGAAAGCCCCACCGGAGACAAACAAAGTTCTCCCATCGTATGAAAGTAATAGGCAAGAATCAACCAAATTATACTTACAGCAGCGGTTTGAGCACCCTGCGGAATATCGCTGGCACCGTATGCCAAAGCTGCAAAACCAGTCCCAAGAAGTATGAGTCCGATTCCATATTTTACAGCCACACTGGGGTTATATTTTGATTCCCAAACTTTAGAAAAAAGTGGTGCAAAAATGATGATAAATAAAGAGTTTAATACACTAAACCATGAAGCAGGAACTTCAGGAGATTCTGCAGTGTACTGCTCGTAAAGCATCGTCAATACTAGTCCCCAGATTATTAAAAAGCTTGCTCCTAAAATGATATTTGCCCACTTATAATTTTTGAACGTTTGCTTAAACAACAAATACAACACCCAAGTGATCACCCCTAACGGAATGATCGTGATCAACGTGTTTGCGATTCTAAAAATCATCCCGGCGCTTCCTTCTAAAACGCGGTCTGTGTAATCATTTGCAAAAATGGTCATCGACCCACCGGCTTGCTCAAAAGCTGCCCAGAAAAAAATGGTAAAAAATGCAAAAATAGATACTGCGATCATTCGGTCGCGCACTAAGGTCGTATAGCGAACAATTCTTGCTACAACCAAAACCAGAAATACTAAAAGGGCTATAAGAATCATAAAGTTACTTCCGGAAAGACTACCTACTTCAAACGCAAAAACATCAGTGCCGCCTATTTTTGACATGGGATCATTAATGATCCACACCAACCCGATAAGCGCACTTACAGCGATTAATAGTTTATCGATCGCCGTAAACGGATTTCTTTTAACCGAAGGATCTTCGGTGACTTGTTTATTTTCTGCTTTAACCGGCTTCTTCCCTACTTCGCCAAATATTCCTTGAGCAAAATAAAACTGAAGCATTCCTGCAAACATAAAAATTCCGGCCAGACCGAAGCCCCAATGCCAACCCCATTGCTCACCGAGATATCCACACAATAAAATTCCTAAAAAAGCGCCGGCATTAACCCCCATATAATAAATGGTGTATGCGCCGTCTTTTTTATGCTCGTGATTGGCATACATTTCTGAAATGATCGAAGTCATTGTAGGCTTAAAAAAGCCATTACCTGCACATAAGAAGAAGAGTCCAAGATATAGCGCAAACTCGCTGTCAACCGCCATTGACGCATGACCTAAGGTCATCAACAAAGCCCCTACGACCACCGCCATCCGATACCCGATGATTCTGTCGGCAATATAACCGCCCAAAATAGGTGTTAGATACACCATAGAGGTGTAAGTTCCGTAGAGCGACAAGGCGTGTTCTCTTGGCCACGCCCAACCTTCTTCAAACAGCGAAGCCGTTAAAAATAAAACCAACAGTGCGCGCATCCCGTAATACGAAAAGCGCTCCCACATTTCAGTAAAGAATAAAACAAATAATCCGGCGGGATGACCCAACACCGGATTTTTGAAAAATTGTTCTGTAGACGTAGTTGCCATTTGAACGTTTCTGTATTAGTTAATATCAGGATCTGCGAGTTCGTACTCCTCTTGCTCCAGCATCTCACGCTCGTTATCTTCAGCACCGTGGGTAAGCTTTTCTAATTTCTTTCTAAAAACTAAAACCAGTAAAGCAAAAGCGATACAGAAAACTGCGATTCCGGTAAAAATGGTATACTCACCCAACTCAGAAGCAGACTCTCCTAAAAGTCCGGCTACTTTGTTACCAAAACCTGTCATTGCAAAATAAACGCCCATCATTATAGACGCATATTTTAAAGGCGCAAGTTTAGTAATGTATGAAAGCGCAACCGGCGAAAGACAAAGTTCTCCTACAGTATGGAATAAATAAGCCAATACCAACCAATACATTGCAGACGCTCCGTTGGCTTGAAATTGCGCAGAAGCCGCTGTCATAAAAAAGAATCCAGAACCCATAATTATAAGTCCCATTGTCATTTTAAATAGAGAGGTAGCAGTTTTTCCTTTGAGTTTACGCTTTGCCCAAAAACCAGCCACTGATGTTCCTAGCAAAATGATAAATAACGCATTTAAAGATTGAAACCAAGATGCAGGTACTTCATTACCGATAAATGGTAAAGCGAAAGAAAGCGTTCTATCTGTTTTTTCAGAAGCATAAATATTCATCAAACCACCGGCTTGCTCAAAAGCACCCCAAAAAACGATCACCATTAAGAAAGAAACTAATAAAACGATCACACGGTCTTTTTCAATTTTACTTAACGGGCGCTTACTCGCTGCAAGCTCTTCAGGATCTGTAGATGAACCTAAAAAGTTCCCTACGCGCTTGAGGTATTTCTGACCTAGCATATATTGCAAGAGCCCTAAAGCCATACCAATTCCTGCAAGACCAAAACCATAATGCCAGCCGTAAACTTCACCTACCGTACCAACTACCAAACTTGAGATAAAAGCACCCAAGTTGATTCCGATGTAGAAAATAGTAAATCCTTTATCCCGACGAATATCTCCTTGCTTATAAAGACCACCAACCATTGTAGAGATATTTGGCTTTAACATCCCAACTCCAGCGATAATCAAACCAAGCCCTGTGTAAAACGCCCACATTTGTTCAACCGCAAGAATACCGTGCCCGGCAACAAGAAGAATCCCCCCGTAAAGCACAGATTTTTTCTGACCTAAATATTTATCGGCGATCCAACCTCCCGGAATGGAAGAAACATAAACTAGCATTGTGTATGTACCATAAAGCGAAAGCGCTTCGGCATTGGTCCATCCTAAACCGGGATTTCCAGATGCTGTTTCTGCCACTAAATACAATACTAATATCGCCCGCATTCCATAATAGGAAAAGCGCTCCCACATTTCTGTGAAGAATAAAATATACAGTCCTACCGGATGCCCAAACAATTCTTTCTGTTTAGGAAGTTGTGCTGATTGTGCCATAAGTGCTTATAAATTTTCTTTAATGAAATTTGTCATTTTAGTATACAGATGCAGGCGCGTGTTGCCGCCATAAATCCCGTGATTTTTATCAGGATAGATCGCCCAGTCAAACTGCTTATTAGCTTGCACTAAAGCTTCGATCAAACGCATACTGTTTTGAACGTGTACGTTATCATCTGCACTACCGTGTACCAATAAAAACTTACCTTCTAACTTATCTACGTGAGAAAGCGGAGAGTTATTGTCATAGCCCGAAGCATTTTCCTGTGGCGTCGTCATATAACGCTCTGTATAAATCGAATCGTAAAATCTCCAGCTGGTTACCGGCGCAACAGCAATTGCCATTTTAAAGGTGTCTGCTCCTTGAAAAATACAGTTAGAAGCCATAAAACCACCGTAGCTCCATCCCCAAATGCCTATGCGATCTGCATCTACATAATCACGCTGGCCTAAGGCCTGCGCAGCAGCGATATGATCTTCAACCTCATATTTACCCAATTCTTTCTGGGTCATTTTCTTAAAGTCACGTCCTTTTAATCCGGTTCCTCGAGGGTCTACACAAACAATGATATAACCTTCTTGCGCGAGCATTTGAAACCAATATCCGTTTCCGGCGCTCCAGCTGTTTGCCACACTTTGCGATCCCGGCCCGGAATATTGGGTCATAAATACAGGATACTTTTTATTAGGATCAAAATCCTTCGGCTTGATCATATACGCATTAAGCTCTTCTCCATTTACGGGAAGCGTAAAGAATTCTTTTTCTGAAATTACATAGTCAGCAAATTGATCTTTTAAGGCTTGATTGTCTTTGATCTTGCGAACTACATCTCCATCTTCAGCATCATTTAACGTAAAGACATATGGCGTTTCGGCGTCAGAAAAGCTATTGATGAAATAGGTGAAATCTGTGCTGAAATTAGCCGAGTTGGTTCCCGCTTCTGCAGCAAGGGTTTCTTTTCCTTTTCCGTTTACTTTAATTGAATACACGCCGCGATTGATTGAACCGTTTTCTGAACTCTGATAAAATACGCGTTTACTTTTAGGGTCATAACCGTAGTAACTAGTCACTTCCCAAGGACCTTGAGTCACTTGGTTTTTTAACTTTCCGTTTTTATCATAAAGATAAATATGATTCCAGCCGTCTTTTTCGCTGGTCCAAATGAAATCATTATCCTCTAAAAAAGTAAGATTATCAGTTATATCAACATAAGCATCGTCTTTGTCTGAAAGGATGAGTTTGGCTTCTGCCGAAGTCCCGTCAACAAATAGAAGATTGATATCGTTTTGTTTGCGGTTTGTAGTTTGTACTGCTAGTACGTTTGCTTCCGGCGTCCACTCTAACCGCGGAATATAATAGTTTTGGAATCCACTTAAATCTACCGCTTTTGTTTCGGCTGAAGCTACATCGTAAATATGCAAACTTACAGTAGCGTTGGTTTCTCCGGCTTTTGGATACTTGAACGTATCTTTAGAAGGGTATAATTCATTTCCGAAGACATCCATTGAAAATTCAGGAACTTCGCTTTCATCAAATCGGATGAATGCGATTTTATCTCCGTCTGCATTCCAATCAAAAGCTCTAACAAACGCAAATTCTTCTTCATAAACCCAATCGGTGATCCCGTTGATTACTTTATTTTTAGCTCCGTCTGTAGTTACTTGCGTGGTCGTTCCGCTAGACAGATCTTTGATATAAATATTGTTATCACGGCCATAAGCTACTTTTGAAGCATCTGGCGAGAAAGTAGGCTCCTGAATAGCTTCTTCAGCAACCTGAACCAATTCTTTGGTCTCTAGATCATAAACGTAATAAACGCCTAATGATGAGCGGCGATAGATAGAGCGTAATTTTGTACTCAGTAAAGCTTTGCTCTCATCTGCACTCAGCGTGTAACCAATGAAATAATCCAGCCCGTCGATCTCGCTTGAATTGATCAAGGTATTTACTTTTTCACCGGTTTTATAACTATAAACATCTAGTGTTTTTGTTCCTGTGTTGCGGTCGGTATTGAGAACAGCATATTCTTTCCCGTTATTCATAGAATGCAGTCGGTCAAGATATTGCATTCTAAAGGTGCCGTCGTAAATTTCTTCTAGGGTGATATTCTTTTGCTGTGCAGTGACCACTCCCGCTACCAGCAATAATAGCAAAAGGGTAGTTTTTCTAATATTCATAGTTATTATATCGTAAAAAATAGACCGCCAATTTTACTAAAAATTAACTAAAGAACCGTCAATTTCGTTGTTAAATACGCAGTGATTTGCGTAAAATACTGCGTTGCTTTATCATTTTTATTACGGAAGACAATTGCCGTTTTTTAAATGGGTTTCACCAATTACCCTCTTTCTTAAGAATTTGGATTCTATTTTGATTTTGAAAATGCATTTCTTCAGCACTAACCTATTCAAAATACTATCTTTACCCGGCAACCTGAATTTTAGAATTTCTATTAAATTGCCTGTTGTCGCGTCACTTTCTAAAACAAAAGTTTGCTGACTTTCAATACTAATTTTTGCTATGCCACACACCATTCAAGGTTTTTCCCGATTGACCAAAGATGAAAAAATAGCTTGGTTAACTTCAAACTTCTTGTCATCTAACCCAAATGCTACTCAAATTTTAAAGCAATACTGGAATGATGATCAAAAACTGCAACAGCTGCACGATGAGTTTATAGAAAACACCATTTCTAACTATTATCTTCCGCTCGGCATTGCTCCTAACTTTATCATCAACAATAAGAGTTTTGCCATCCCCATGGCGATCGAAGAAAGTTCGGTGGTGGCAGCAGCGAGTAAAGCTGCAAAATTCTGGATGTCACGCGGCGGATTTAAAGCTGAAATATTAGGTACCGAAAAAATAGGTCAGGTTCATTTTACCTTTTCCGGAGATTCTAAAAAGATCAGTGCTTTTTTTGAAGACCATAAAGCGCAGATCATCGAAGATTTAAAACCGCATACGGAATCCATGGAGCGTCGCGGTGGAGGTCTGAAATCCCTTGAACTTATCAACAGAACCAATACGCTTGAGCATTATTACCAACTGCACGCTACGTTTGAAACACTTGATGCGATGGGCGCCAATTTTATCAATACGTGCCTAGAGCAGATCGCTGAAAGTTGGCAGCGTTTGTATAATGAAAAGGCTTCTTTTAAATCTGCTGATCAAGAGCTTGTGGTCATCATGAGCATTTTGAGCAATTATGTTCCCGGGTGTGTTGTACGCGCAGAAGTAAGCTGCCCGGTCTCTGAACTTTCAGAAGCAGATGGGATCGATCCACAGCTTTTTGCAAACAAATTTGTACAAGCTGTGCGCATTGCAGAAGTTGAGCCTTATCGCGCGGTAACACACAACAAAGGCATCATGAACGGCATCGACGCTGTAGTGCTCGCCACCGGCAATGATTTTAGAGCGATTGAGGCTGCTGCTCACGCTTACGCTGCCAAAGACGGAAGCTACTCCAGTTTAACCCACGCAACCATCGAAGACGGCATTTTTAAATTTTGGATTGAAATCCCATTGGCATTAGGTACTGTGGGCGGACTCACAAAATTACATCCTCTAGTGAAGTTGAATTTAGAAATGCTAGGCAACCCAAGCGCACCACAACTTATGGAAATCATTGCTGTAGCCGGTCTTGCGCAGAACTTTGGCGCTGTAAAATCCTTGACCACTACCGGGATCCAAAAAGGGCATATGAAAATGCATCTGATGAATATGCTCAATCAATTTGAAGCATCTGAGGAAGAAAAGAATCTGGCAATTCAACATTTTAAAACCAACAAAGTTACCTACAGCGCCGTAGGGAATCTTATAACCAACCTTCGAAAATCAGCACAAAACGCTTAAATTAAAGGTGGCAAAAGCGTTTCAATCAGTAATTTGAATTTGAGTTAAACCAAAATTTATGAAAAAGTCTGCACTCTTACTTTTAATGCTAATCAGCAGTTTTGGGTTTGCTCAGCAATTCACTGAAGCTTTTCAGTCTCAGGTCAAGAAAGCACAGCAAGCACATCAGATTCCGGCGATATCTGTTAATTTGATCACTCCAGATAGTATATTTTCATTTATAAACGGCAAAGTTAGGACTGCTAAAAAAGCTCGAATACCCCAAGACGCTAAATTTCATTTAGGGAGTAACTCTAAAGCCATCACCGCTTTTATCGCCAAGCATTTGAGTGAACAAGGAATTATTAACTGGGACACACGATTTTTTCAGTTATTTCCTGAATTAGAAAACAGCAGTAATCCCGCTTACCTAGATATCACGCTGGGTCAATTGCTGTCGCATAATGCAGGGATCAACGCCTATACTAAAGGTGCAGATCTGGAAAAATTCAATACTCTGAAAGGTTCAACAAGCGAAAAACGCTATGCGTTTACACAAGAAATTCTAAAAGAAAAACCTTCAGACCCCGGCACCTATTCTAACGCCGGCTATGTCCTTGCCGCACTTATGCTAGAGAAATCCACTGAAAAGCCGTTTAAAACTTTGCTTGATGAAACTATGAACGCTTTGGACTTAGATTATTTTGTAGGTTTCCCAAACAAAGAAAACGATACCAATCCATGGGGGCATATTAACTCAAAAGGCACGCTGACGGCATTAGGTCCTGATCACGAATATAAATTACCGGCGTATATGTCTAGCGCAGGAGATATTGCTATGAACAGTCAGGATTATGCTCGGTTTTTACAACTGCATCTTCAAGGACTTTTAGGAAAGGATAATTTTCTAGAAGCAGAGGTTTACCAAGAGTTGCATTTTGGACTTAACAACTATGCTTATGGCTGGGGAAATATTTCTAAAAACGGCCATCAGATAAGTTATCACGACGGAAGTGCCGGCACCTATTACTGCCACGTGGTGGTATTTCCTCATAAAGAGATTGCCGTAGCGATAATGGCCAATACAGCCACTAAAGATGCTGTAAATGCCATTTACACACTTCAAAAATCGATTTCTGATAATCCCGAAAATGTAACCGAATAATATGGCGCAACACTTTTATGGCCACGGAAAACTATTGATCACCGGCGAATACCTTGTACTTGATGGAGCATTGGCTCTTGCCATTCCTACTAAAAAAGGTCAGAAGTTAACGGTAGCCGAAGCTGAACAACCCGGTATCACCTGGGAAGGACTTAAAGAGTCTGGCGAGGTCTGGTTTACCTTTCATTTAGATTATGCATTATTTAAACAATCGCAACCAGCAGCGTCTGAAAATCCTGAAATTCGTTTACTGCAAATTCTACTTGTAGCTCAAAAATTGAATCCCGAATTTCTTAAAGAACAACCTTCTTTAAAAGTGACTACGCAATTGGAATTTCATCAAAAATGGGGATTAGGCAGTTCGTCGACTTTGATTTATATGCTTGCACAGTGGGCAGAAGTTGATGCTTATAAACTGCTCAAACTCACTTTTGGCGGAAGCGGGTATGATATTGCTTGCGCAGGAAATGACAGTCCAATTTTGTATCAACGCTCTGAGGGCGTTCCGCAGGTTTTTCAAACCAATTTTTATCCTGACTTTAGCGATCAGCTTTTCTTTGTTTATCTCAATAAAAAACAAAACAGCCGTGAAGCTATCGCCAATTACCGCAAGCAACCCGAAGCACGCAAAAAAGAGGCGATTCAGAAGGTTTCCGGTATTACCGAAACCTTATTGACCGTTGATAGTATTTTCAGCTTTAATGTGCTTATAGAAGCCCATGAACGCATCATTGCTTCTGTTTTGAATATCCCAACCGTAAAGCAAAACTTATTTCCTGATTTTAAAGGAAGCATTAAAAGTCTCGGTGCCTGGGGCGGTGATTTTATTTTAGCTACCGGTGGTCCTGAAGCGCAGGATTATTTTAGAGCCAAAGGCTATGAAACCATACTTAGCTTTGACGAAATGATATTCAGCTAAGGATGTCCATTCAGTCTAATTAATAGTCTGAAGACAAACTTTTGCAGCGCGATTATTCCTTTTAGAAGTACCCGTAAACCATCCCAGAGTAAGCCTGTAAGGCATTAGTTGGAAACAAATTTTCAATTTCGCGGCAAGCCTCGGAATATTAATCCTTTGGCGGCGCCAATAAAAAAAGCGCCACACAATTGTGCGGCGCTTTTATATTTTAAATAACGTTTCTACTAGTAAAAGTTAGAACGTTTATCTTCAATTTCTGAAGCATCTTTTAAAGCTTGTACTACGCGCATATTTACAGTAGCACGGTCAGCATTTTGCTTCTGAACCGCAAAACTTGCATAATTGTCTAGTTCACGCGCCGGAGTAATTTTAGTCACTTTAACCACATACACCCCGCGGTTTCCTTCAATAGGAGCAGAAACATTTCCTTCTTCTAAACCAAATGCTTTACCCACGACCTTAGGTTCTGTACCAGAACCAGCCAAAGTAGGGTTCTTAAGGTTTACACCAGGAGAAGTTTGAACGGTCACGTTATTTGCACTAGCGATAGCTGCTAAATCAGATCCTGAAATATTCTTCTTGATCTGCGCGGCTTTTTTCTGATTGCGCACGATAGGCGTCACACGTGGTGAAGCTTCATCCGCAGGTAAAAGACCTTTTTCTGTTTTCTTAGTAAGCTGTACCACAAGATAGCCTCCATCAACATTAAAACGCTCAACATCTCCAGTTTTACGCTCTTCATCAAATGCCCATCTGATGATTTCACGCTGACTTCCTTGTCCCGGTAACGTCTCATCAAGAGCCTTGATACTGTTTACAGGACGAACGTTATAACCTCCTTCTTTTGCCACATCTTCAAAACCATTTTTGTTTTCTGTGACTGCCATTTGAAATTTAGTAGTCTCGTTAAACACATTGTTAATGGTTTCTTGCGAAGGCTCAACAGCTTTAGTTACGGTCGCCAATTTAATTGCGCGCTGAACATTTTTTTGATCAGTAATACGAATTACGTGATACCCAAAACGTGATTCAACAACTCCAACATCTCCGGTTTTTCCATCGAAGATAAAATCGTTAAAAGGCTGTACAAAACGACCTTTAGTCGCGTAACCAAGATCTCCGCCTTTTTCTTTGCTTCCGTCTGCTGAATACTCAGGAGCTAATTCTGCAAGCTTTGAAGCATTTCCTTTTATCACCCCGGCAAGACTATCTGCAAGCGCTTTAGCTTCGGCTTTAGTGCGTGTTTGTGCACCCGCGTTTGCCAAACCTTGATAGGTAAGTAAAATATGTGAAGATTGTACCGAGTCAGGAATCTGAGACACTGCAACCACTTTTGAAATTTTAAAAGCAGCACCATCTTTATATGGCCCATATACATCACCTTCACTCAATGCCCAAAGTTCGTCTGAAGCATCTGCCGGCAATTCATTTTTGAACAAATACAGATCAGTATAGCGCTCGTCTGAATATTCGTTTACAAAATCTTCAGGATTTGTAGTATTTGCTAAACCTGCTACAGTATCGTTCGTTTTAGTAGCAGCTGTATACTCTACTCGGTTCTCAAGCAATTCAGATAAATTTGCTTTTACCGCTTCTTCATCATTTAAAGTAGGATCTTCATTAAACTTCACATAACGAATGTTACGCGCAGCTTCGGTTTGAAATTCGTTAGCGTGCTCTTTAATATATGCTGTAATTTCTTCTTTAGAAACAGTAACCTCTTCATCAGGAATTGAAGTGTAAGGCACTTGCACATATTCTAAATCCCGCAGGTTGTTTTCCATTTCAAAATCCATTTGACCTTCTTTAAAGCTTGTATTCAAACCAGCTTTGATCAAATCAAAATAAATTTGCTGCTGCTCATTCTTTGCCAGCTGCTGCTCGTAAGCCACCCACTGCTCATACATTTGCGGGTTAGTAGATTTTAACGTAGCTATATACTCTCTAAGTTTCTGCTCACTAAAAACACCATTCTCGTTTTGAAAATTAGGATCACTTTGCAAAGCTTCCTTAAGCAGATCATTTATACGATCACGCTCAATGCTTATACCTAACTCTTCGTATTGCTCATCAAGAATGATACGACGCACTTCTTGTTCCCAAGCTGCATTGACCGCCTGAGTATTGGTAATGTTGTTACCGTAACGCGCGGTCTGGTTATCTACTAATTGCGCAAATTCTTGCTGCTCGATATCTTCACCGTTCACAGAGCCTAAAATTCGCTGCGATTTATCTGTAGAAAAACCACCGTTTTTAAATACGTCTGCCAATACAAAAGCAAATAATGCTAAGGCGATGATCGCAATTAAAAATACAGAGCGCTGTCTAATTTTGTTTAAAACTGCCATTTCTTAAGTGTTTGTCAAATAGTGGGCGAAAATACCATTTTATATGAAAAAATAAAATCTAAAATCGCCAAAATAAAAAGTATTGTTAATGGAATTGAGAAGACCTTAATCGCTTTCTATGACGCGTACTTGCACCAGCTCGATCTTAGTGTTTGAAGTTTGTATGATATGAAATTGATAGCCTTCTATATCCACCACATCATTCTCTTCTGGAATTCCTTCGGTATGGTTAACAATGAGTCCGCCTAAAGTCTCATAATTCTCATCTTCGGGCAGCTCTAACTTATAAGCCTCATTGATATAATCAACCTCTAATCGCGCCGAAAATTTATACACACCTTCTGCAACTTCTTCTTCAATAAGCACAACGCTATCGTGCTCATCTTCGATCTCTCCAAAAAGTTCTTCTACAATATCCTCAACCGTCATCATCCCGCTTGTTCCGCCATACTCGTCAATCACAACCGCGATGCTCTTACGCTTCTTTATAAGAATATTCAGCACATCTTTAACCAGCATGGTTTCGGGCACAAAAATCACCGGACGCAAAATATCAGTTATGCTTTGTGGTTTTTTAAACAGTTCAAAGGAATGGACATACCCTACTATGTCGTCGATAGACTCCTGATAGATCAATATTTTTGAAAGTCCGGTCTCGGTAAACATCGCATTAAGCTCCGATAGCGATTCTTCTTTTTCGACCGCTACGATTTCGGTACGTGGAATCATCACCTCTCGGGATTTTACTTCGGAAAACTCTAGTGCATTCTGAAAAATCTGAATTTCAGAATCGAGTTCTTCATTAGTTTCTACCGACTCAATTTGCTCGGTGATATAATTCCCTAATTCTACTTTGGTAAACGCGAGTTGCACCTCATCTCCTTCCGTTTTAAAGAATTTTTTTAAAACCTTATCAGAAATCCAAATGATAAAGGAGGAGATAAAACTGAATGCTACGTAAAAAAGGTACGCAGGTACAGCAAATATTTTCAGAAGCGAATTAGCGTAAATCTGAAAGAATACCTTAGGAAGAAATTCGGCAGTAATAAGTACTAAGAGCGTTGAAATCAACGTTTGCGTCAACAAACTGAATTCTACAAAAAAATCAGTTAGCCACGGGTAACCAAAATTTGCACCTTCAATCCAGGATTGAAGAATTCCTCCCATATAATAGGCATACACTACTAGTGCGAGATTATTACCCACCAGCATAGTCGCAATAAACTTTGACGGTTTCTGAGTAAGCTTTGTAAGTACTTTTGCAATGAGATCGTTTTGCTTTTTTTCAATCTCAATATGAATTTTATTTGAAGAAACATACGCAATCTCCATCCCGGAAAAGAATGCAGACAAAATCAAGGAAATAATAATTATGAGAATATCAGTCTCCATTGATTAATTCTGATTGCGTTGCTCGTACTTCTTTCTAAACCTACGCTTGAAGAAATACATCCCTATGGCTACTGCCACAAAAAACAAGAATACATAGGCCTTATTAGGCTCTGTACTCCAAATTCTCACGGCTTCAAATAAAAAGAGCGCAGCAAAGAACAGGTAGGCGTATTCGAAGTATTTAAAGTATTTTGACATTATTGTATGCTGTCGTTAGGTGCCTCTGTTGCAGTTTCACTTACATACATTCGGCTTTGATTATCTAAAGATATAAAATTTTTAAAGTCTTCACTGCTATCAAAAAGATCCCCGTTATTATAAGAATCATCAGGAAATTTAATGGTGTAAGGTTTATCTGTAAACACCCATTTATTCTTTTGATCCCAAAACAATTGAGAAGCATCAAGTCTGGTAGAATCACTGGTAATCAACACCACATTTTTTCTAAGATCTATAAGATTTGTACGTTTATATCTAATCGCATAATCTGAAGTGATGTAGTTCTCCTTTTTATTATCATCTATAAAAGTCACCGCAACCCCTTCTGGGAATTCTTCGTACGGAAAGTCGACCAAACCATACTCGATGATCAACGGAGTTTTTAGCGTAGCCACAACCTTACCAGAATCTGTATATTTTAACAACACTCCCTCACCTTCTGCTGAAGGCCCTTCTGAGCGCTGATTGAATTTCTGAATCGCTTCAGTGTTGTTTCCGCAGCTAAAAAACAAAGTCACAGCAAATGCTGTGACTAAGTTTAAGATTATATGTCTTGAGTTTCTACTCACTTATAGACTAGGTACGGTTACACTACCGCCTACCCAACAGCTGAAAGAAATACGTTGTCCTGCATTTCCTTCACTAAAGATCATCTCTCTTGTAGGAGCAAGACCTCGGTAAGCAGCTGCTGTTTTATTAGCTGTATCTGCTAATGAAGGATCAATACGTCCTGCACGTGCAGCCATATCTGCAGCTAACCAGTAGATCGCTAATTTCTCAAAACGTGTGTTACCACAGTTGTTAGCACTTTTAGCGTACATATCTGCAATTCTTAAGTACACAATACCCATAGAAGGCTGAGCCGCTACCGCTTTCTGGTAGTATCCGCGAGCTCTACTATAGCTTGCTTTACCTCTAAAGTTTTCTGCAAGTCTGTAATATACTTTAGCTTTTTCAGCAGGATCATCTTGACGCTCTGCAGACTCCTCGTAGTATTGAAGTGCTTTTGCATCTTCACCACGTTGCTCAGCAAGACGACCTAAGTAGTATGAAGTTTTAGCTGAAGGCTCTAAAGTGTTTAACTGCTCAACAAGAGTAACAAATAATTCACTATCTGTACATTCTTTTGAGATCAAACGACCTGCTGCACCTCTTACCCAAGCAACATCATTTTTCTTAGCTTCATAATCTGCCTCATAAAAAGGAATCAAACGATCACAGTCTGCAAGCACTCCTAATTTCTGGTTAATACCAGCAGCAATTTTAGAATAGTTTGAAAGGTTTACTTCTGCAATTTGCTCCACTCTTTTCTCTTGTGAAGTTAACGCAGTACCTGCTTCATTTTTCTCTAAAATCTTCTGAAGACGCTCTGCATAATCATTCTGAACATCTGTGATCTTAGTTTGTAATGCATCGTAAAGATCAAATACTTCTTGTAATTCAATTTTACCTGCTTCTTGTAATTCAACAGCTAAGTTGAAATACACATAAAGTCCTTTAGCATTGTTGAAAGTCTCTTTATCAGTCTCCCAAGCCTCGTTAAACATTGCATATTGCTCTTCAGCAGTACCAATGTTATTCTCATTCATTACAAGTGCAACATCAGCAATATCATCACCTTCTTTTGCTTTGCTTGCAAAATGTGTTTTTTTCTCTTTATATAATTTCTTTAAATCAGCAAGAAATGCTTTCTGCTCTGCACCGGTAGAATTCTCGATTTTATGGTGAAGAATACGCTCTCCATATTGATAAAGTGCATAAGAAGTGGTTGGGCAATCTTTACGCAATTTCATGAAAGGCTCATAAGCCGCATCATAGTTTTTAACTTTTGCGTGTTCTGAAAAAATAGACATTGTGGTAATGCATTCTTCGGTTGCTTGAGCGCTCACGAAGTTTACAGCTCCCACAAGGGCTATAAAAAGTAATGTCAGTTTAGTTTTCATCATTGTAAGGTTTAAAAAAGCAATATTAAGAATTTTAGTTGTATTTGTTAGGAACAAACCACGGTCTAAGCGGGTTAAGCGATAAACTAAGACCAACTTTAAAAAAATCTTCTTTTACGAGACCGGCGGTTGTTGTTCCGCGTTGCCCATACTCAAAAGTGATGTTGGCATTACTGAATCCTCTTCCTAACGGTAACCCAAGTCCAAAAGATATGCCAAACTCATCAATAGACTGATTTTCTATTAATAATCCTGATTCTTCATAGCGCGCACCCACTCTATAGGTCACTCTATTCCAATAACTTGTAAGTGAATTATAATCAGGAACTAAATAACCTCCCAATCGATATTTAAATGAATCGTCATAAGAAGCATTTGCAATATTAAATGCTCTATTGGTCATTTTACTCGTTTCGGAAAACTCAATTTGACCACCGGCAAACCACTTATTTACTTGACCTGTACCTAAACCAAATGAGTATGCATTTGGATTAATAAACTCGGTATCTCCTACCGGGATATCCTGAGAATCCACCACGCCTATAACTGCATTATCTAAGCGCGAATAAATTACAGATTCTAAAGCTCGCTCATTTTCCAGCGTAAGGGTGGTTTCCGGCTGAAAGCTCGCAGAAGTGAAAATTTTATAATCTCTGGTCAGTGTTGTTTCAAACTGAGCGCCTAGGTTATAGGTAAACCCGCTTACATCAGACTCATTGATTTCGCGCACGCTATATTGCTGATCAACGTTAGCTTGAATACTCTCGTTTTTAATGCTTCCAAAATTATAGCTTCCTTCTGCACCAATTCTAAAGCCTTTAAACAACTCAACACCCGCAGCTAAATAAGCGCGATTGACTCCGCCTCTCCCGGTATATTGCGAGAGCGCTTCATCATCCCCTTCAAAAATCTCATAATCAACAGAAGTTTCTGGGATCAGACCAAAGCCAACACCTACTCTTTTTGACACAGGAAAAGCTAAAGATAAATAGTCTATGGTAGTAGAAGTGGTAGAACCTGTTTGATTATCAGATTCTAAATTCACTTCCCGATGACTTCCGGCAATGGTGAAGTTTGTGAGCTTAAGTGCACCATATCCGGCAGGGTTTCTAAAGTTAGTATGTATACTATCTCCTAGTATACTTAACCCTCCCATCGCTTGATTTTCTATTGACCCCTTAAAATTAGAGAGCCCCAAGCCATAAAATGAATACGGTGATGAATTTCCTTCCTGAGCAAATGCAGAAGTTGTAATGGTAATTAAAACAACTACTAATATTCTTTTTATCATTAATCTCTATTAAATTCTATTATATAATTCAGTCCTTCCAGGAGAAAATTAGAATGCGCAAAGATGCCATTTTTTAACCTACTAGACAAAAATAGCCCATCCCCTCCTGTTAAAATAATCGTTAATTGCTCATAATTTGATTGATACCAACGTATTACCCCTTCTATTTCGGCAATCAATCCATTAATCACACCAGATTGCATGGCACTTTCTGTATTCTTGCCAATCACCGGAACCTCAGCCTCAGGATACGTTACAAGCGGCAAACCTGCCGTAAACTCGTGCATCGCTTTAAAACGCATGTGTAATCCCGGAGCGATTGCACCTCCCTGATAAGCATCATAAGCATCTTTAAAATCATACGTCACACACGTACCGGCATCAATAACCAAAACATGGTTTCCTGAATACAACTTTTGAGCAGCAGCCACCAGAGCGATACGATCAACACCTAGTGTTTGTGGTGTCTCATAATCGTTTGCAAACGGCAGCGGTGTCTGTGACGACAAAACCTCAATTGAAAGACCTGCTTTTTTTACAAACGTGACAAAATCTTTTGAATTGCCCGTAGCGCAAAGCATTGCTTTATCAATGACATAGGTTTCCTGTAATTCAACCAGCTTTGTCTTAGCATCAGACACGCTTCCTGCCCAGGTTAGTTTTAACTCTGAATTTTGAAATACGCCATATTTTACGCGAGTATTTCCAAAATCTATAGCAAGATTGATCATATGTCAATTTTTTTTGCAAAAATACAAATACCTAATACCTCGCAATCATATAATTAGAAAAAGGAATAAAAATTATTAGCAGATTTTTTCATTTAACTGTTGTGCAATCTAAAAATTGATTTTATATTTGCAGCCGCTTTGGCGAGGTACCTTAGCTCAGTTGGTAGAGCAACGGACTGAAAATCCGTGTGTCCCTGGTTCGATTCCTGGAGGTACCACTTTTAGATTAGATAAGCCCTGTAAACACTAGCTTTACAGGGCTTTTTCTTTTTCAGGGTGCGAATAAGGGGACGAATGAATGCTATTTTTAGTAAAAAGATTATTTAATTTTTCGCTCTTTTTCAATTTTCCCAAAAGCCTGCCAACCATCTAAGGTATTACAAGCTGGCAGTGCCAATAAAAAATCTAAAGTTTCGTTTTAACTACATATTATCATCTTGATTCGCGCTTAATTTGTAAAGTGTATATTAGGCTTATAACTGTTGAATAACACCAATGACGCAACTCACTAAAACAGATAAAATTTCGCTAGAAGACCTAGCCCTCATCAAAAAATCCCGCAAAGACCTTGATGAGATTTCCTTTTTGATGCGCGCGCTCAATACCATTGGCACGCCTATAGATTCAGGATTAGAACTTTTACCAAAAAATCTTCAGAATAAGGTTAGTGATACGATTCAAAAAGCATTACAGTTAGCTGTAAAAGCCAATTTAAAAACGCTAAAACCCGAAAAGCGTAGCCTGCCTTCTTCTAATTTAACCTACAAACTCGCCACCGGAATTTCCGGAGCTACAGGTGGATTTTTTGGTGTGGCGGGTTTTACAGCAGATTTATTATTCTCTACTAAGTTTATGATGCGCTCCATTATGGATATCGCCCGAAGTCAAGGTGAAGATGTTCATAGTATCGATACTCAGCTAGCCTGTTTACAAGTCTTCGCGCTAGGCGGAACTTCTGAACACGATGACGAACTCGACACCAGCTATTATGCGACGCGAGCCGCACTACACACCACGATGAATCAAGCCAGCGCTTACATTGCCGAAAACGGCACTAAAAAGATTATAGAAACGATCACTGCTCAAACAGCAGCTCCTATTGCAAAACTCATCAATCAGGTTGCGGCGCGTTTTAGTGTACAAGTAGGTGAAAAATTTGCCGCTCAGGCCATCCCTGTTATCGGGGCTGCCGCTGGCGCTTCAATCAATGTTTTATTCATCTCGCATTTTCAGAAAATGGCAACTGCACATTTTACGTTGAGACGCTTAGAACGTAAATACTCTAAAGCCCTCATTCAGGAAACCTATGAAAACCTGAATTTAAATCAAATAGCTTAGCCCTATTTTACAGCTCAGGCATACTCTGTTTTTGCATAATTCTTCAGTTAACTAAAAAATAACTTCTATAAAACAACGGGATTCGTCTAGAGAATCGCGCTCAACTTCTATTACGTAGTGTAAAACTGCTTTAAACTCAGGTATTTTGGACTATCATTTTTAATGAATAGCCAAATGAAAAAATACCTCATCATACTAATTGTATTGTTTCCGCTGCTGTCAAAAGCTCAAGAAAAGCTTGAAGCAATTCAGCAGAAACTTACAGAAACAGATCCTGATCAAGTTACCTGGTCATTGCAAGATTGTATTGATTATGCTGCTCTGAACAACCTTACGGTTCTAGACGCCCAATTAGATGCAAGCAGTGCCGCGGTAAACTACAAGCAATCAAAACAACAACGATTACCCAATCTTACCGGTAGCGCATCTGAATCTTACAGTCGCGGTTACAGCATTGATCCCATTACCAGCAACTATGTAAATCAGGATATCTTTAGCACAAGCACCTCTTTAAATACTTCAATCACATTATTTCAAGGTTCACAACTGAATAATCAAATTGATCAAAACGCGCTGTTGCTTGATCAAAGTGCGCTCTTTATTGAGGAAGCTAAAAACAATATCACATTAAGTCTTACCGAAGCCTATCTTCAAGCCTTATACTATAAAGAAGCAATTGCTGTTGCAAAGAATACATTAGCAGGTTCGCAACAAGAATCAAAAATTGCTAAATCACGTTATGATGCGGGAGCGATCGCTAAAAAAGATTATTCTGACGCTTTATCTCAGGAAGCTTCTAATAATTACGAATTGATTCAAGCACAAAACAGTTATGAGGCTCAATTGCTGCTGTTACGACAATTGCTAGAACTTGAGCCTGAGACCACCTTTGATATCGTTGATCCTGATATTGATTATAACGGCAGTACACTCCTACTAGACAAGGTAGACGTCTATCACAATGCTTTAAATACCCTTCCGGAAATTGCCGCTAGCAAACTAGATATTGACATTTCAGAAAAAGATCTTGAAATCGCAAAAGGCGCCTATCTCCCAACACTATCCTTGACAGGCAGTTTAGGTAGCGGATATACCAGCATACAGGATATGAGTTTTACAGATCAGTTTGATATTAATTTCAACCAGCGTCTGGGACTTTCTTTAAGTGTGCCCATTTTCAATAGAGGCCAGACTAAAGCCAACGTACAAAACGCCAAAATCAATATTGAAAAAGCAAACATCGCCTTGCGTACTCAAGAAAAAGAACTTTATAATAAAGTAGAGACCGCGTGGAGAAATGCCCGCTCTTCTCAAGAACAGTTGCTCGCCGCTGAGGCCGCCCGAAATGCAGCAAAAGACTCTTACGAACTTGCTCAAAAACAATATGAAGTAGGCGCCATCAATACCACAGACTTGGTGCTTACCCAAAACACATACAGCAATGCTGAGCAAAATTACATTCAAGCCAAGTATCTGGGAATCCTTTATGCGCAGCTGCTTCAATTTTATCAAGGAAACGAAATCAAACTTTAATTAGATGAAAACAACACAGTCAAAAATAATTCTTGCCGTTATACTGGTTTGCGTTATCGCAGGGGTAGGCTATGCCTTCTTCGGAGCAGATTCAGGCACAACCATTACCGCCGAAACCACAACGGTAACCAAAGGAAAAGTAACCACTATGGTTACCGCAACCGGTACCATAGAACCTCTTACTGAAGTTGAAGTAGGTACTCAAGTATCAGGCGAAGTAGAGAAGATCTATGTAGATTATAACAGTACAGTCACTAAAGGTCAACTCCTTGCCGAGTTAGACAAAACCAATTTAATAGCAGCCCTTCAGCAAGCAAATGCTTCTTATTCTAATGCGGTAACTCAGCGCAATTATTATAATAAAATCTACTCAAGACAGAAAAAACTCTACAAAGAAGAGGTCATCAGTCAGGCAGATTTTGATGATGCGGAATACAATTTCAACAACTCCAAAATTTCGGTTACTCAAGCACTTTCTGATTTGCAGGAAGCAAAAACCAACTTGAGTTATGCAGATATTTATTCACCTATTGACGGCGTGGTACTTTCTAAAGAGGTTGACGAAGGGCAAACGGTAGCGGCCAGCTTTGAAACTCCTACTTTGTTTACCATCGCAAAAGACCTTAAAGAAATGCAGGTTGAAGCAGATGTAGATGAAGCAGATATAGGCAATGTTGCCGAAGGACAGCGCGTAAGTTTTACAGTAGATGCTTATCAAGGCGAGACATTTACGGGTACGGTTACGCAGGTGCGCCTAGATCCTACCGAAGAAGAAAGCGTGATTACCTACACAGTAGTCATAAAAGCAGACAACCCGGATCTTAAACTCAAACCGGGACTTACTGCAACCGTTTCGATCTACACGCTAGAACTTGATGATGTATTGACTACGGAAGCTAAAGCGGTAAACTTCAATCCAGCTCTAAATGAGATCAACACTTACTACAAACAACAGGGAATAGATAAAACCATCTCCGAAATCCCTAAAGTTTCCGAAGGAAAAAGTAGAGTTTGGCAATATGCCGCTGATGGTTCACTAAAACCGGTAGAAGTTACTTTAGGTGCAAGCGACGGAATCAATATCGAGGTTAAATCTGGTTTGCAAGCCGGTACTAAACTGGTGTATAATTTAAAAACAATTACAGCTTCAGAAAGCGGCGCAGAAGACAGTAGTAGCCCTTTTATGCCAAAACCTCCCGGAAAAAAGTAAAATCATGAGTAAAACGATCATAGACATAGATACACTGAAACGCGAATTTATTATGGGTACCGAAACCGTTCACGCACTTAAAGGCATTTCGTATGCTATAAAAGAAGGTGAGTTTGTAACCATAATGGGGTCAAGCGGTAGCGGCAAAAGTACAATGCTCAATATTCTGGGCTGTCTTGACCAGCCTACTTCGGGGAGTTATAAAATTGATCAAGTTGCCGTAAATGCATTAAGCCGAAACGAACTCGCGCAAATACGCAACGAGAAAATAGGTTTTATCTTTCAATCGTATAATTTATTACCTAGAACTTCAGCTATTGAAAATGCAGAGCTTCCGCTTTTATACAACAGTAAGGTTTCTTCTGAAGAACGCAGAAAACGCGCAATTGACGCTTTAAATCTTGTGGGATTAGGCGAGCGCCTAGATCATACCCCAGCACAACTTTCTGGAGGGCAACAACAGCGTGTAGCGATTGCCAGATCACTGGTAAATGATCCCGTGGTGATTCTAGCAGATGAAGCCACCGGAAACTTAGACACTAGAACTTCTTACGAGATCATGGCGCTTTTTCAAGACTTAAACCGAAAAGGCAAAACCATTGTGTTTGTAACGCATGAAGATGATATCGCACGCTTCAGTAATCGCACCATCATTTTAAAAGACGGCACTATCATTTCAGATAAAATCAACGAAGACATTCTAGACGCAGTCCAAGAGCTTGCAGCGCTTCCTAAAGAAAATTGATATGAGAATTTTAAACTTATTAAAGATCGCCTGGCGCGCTATCAAACTGAATAAGATGCGCACTTTTTTGACGATGTTGGGGATTATAATTGGTGTTGCTTCAGTTATTGCGATGCTTGCTGTGGGAGAAGGTTCTACACAAAGTATAAAAACTCAAATATCAAGCATGGGGTCTAATATGATCACGATACGTCCCGGCGCAGGAATGCAGGGCGGTGTGCGTACTGATCCCGGCGAAATGCAAAGTCTTAAGCTCGAAGATTATGAGAGCCTTAGAGATCAAGCGACTTTGCTCACCGCGATTTCGCCTCAAGTTTCCGGCAGTGGTCAAGTGATTAGCGGTGCTAATAACTGGCCGTCTTCTATTTATGGGGTGACTCCGGAGTATCTTGACATTCGCGTACTTGAGCTGGCAGAAGGCAGTATGTTTACTTCCGCTGAAGTTAAATCTGCCGCTAAAGTTGCCGTGATAGGCCAGACCATTGTTGAGAACATTTTTCCTGATGGAGAGAGCCCTATTGGTAAAATGATTCGGTTTAATAAAATCCCTTTTAAAGTCATTGGGGTTCTTGAGCCTAAAGGCGAAAATACCTTTGGGCAAGATCAAGATGATATTATTCTGGCGCCGTATACTGCTGTTCAAAAGCGTATTTTGGCCATAGATTATTTACAATCTATTGTTGCTTCGGCAGTAAATGAAGAGCAGGCGCCAGATGCCGTTGAAGAGGTTTCGGCTATTCTTAGAGAAAACCACCAGATCACCAATCCGCAAGAAGATGATTTCAATGTTTTTTCTATGGAAGAGTTAATCACCGCACTGAGTTCTACGAGCGAAATTCTCACCGTACTTTTGGTAGCCATCGCCGGTATCTCATTATTAATTGGCGGAATCGGGATTATGAATATTATGTATGTTTCGGTTAAAGAGCGTACACGCGAGATTGGACTAAGAATGGCGGTAGGCGGTAAGGGAGCTGATATTTTAATTCAATTTTTGATCGAAGCTATTCTTATAAGCATCACCGGCGGAATTTTAGGGGTGCTTCTAGGCATCAGCGCAACTTTGATCATTCAGAATGTGTTTAACTGGCCTACTATTGTAACTTTATATTCTGTGATCATCTCTTTTGCAGTATGTGCCATCACCGGAATATTCTTTGGTTGGTATCCGGCGCGCAAAGCAGCTGCTCTAGACCCTATTGTGGCCTTACGTTACGAATAACTTTTAATTTCAAAACATCCCGGTAGCTATCGGGACGGAATGTTAAACCCTTTGGCGGAGCCAATAAAAAACAAGTATGCATTTCACAAGAAACAAACGAATTCTAATCTTACTGCACCTTATGGTGTGGGCGGCTCTGTTTTTTACGCCCTATTTTTTAGCGGGTGGTCAAGTAGAATTGTCGCCGGTAGCTATGAATACCTGGGTGCCTTTAGGTTTGTATGCAGTTATTTTTTATCTGAATTATTTATACTTGATCAATGCGTTTCTGTTTAAGAAAAAGAACACTGTTTTTATCCTCATCAATCTGGTTCTCATTGGTCTTTTAGCGTTTTTAAATTATGAGCTTAAAGAAATGTATCTTGAGCATATTCTCGCCAAGAACAAGACCATAGAGCGCCCACCTCACGAGGGTTTATTCATTTATTTAAACAGTATCACTTTTGTGGTTCCGTTAGTTTTTGCACTAGCATTTAAAACTATTGAAAAGTGGAAAAAAGACGAGACCCGCACGCAAGAAGCTGAAAAGATCAAGCTTGAATCAGAACTGCAGTATTTACGCTACCAGCTTCAGCCGCATTTCTTTTTTAATTCGTTAAACAATATTTATTCGCTTGTAGATATTGCTCCAGACCAAGCAAAAGAAACCATTCACAGCTTGAGTAAATTAATGCGTTACCTGCTTTATGAAACCGCTACCGAGTATGTACCGCTTCAGAAAGAAATAGATTTTTTAAAAACCTATATCGAGTTGATGAAACTGCGGTTTTCTAGCAATGTCATCGTTAATTATAGTTTTCCTACAGTTTCCGGCGACGTAAGAATAGCGCCACTGCTAATCATCACACTTATCGAGAACGCATTTAAACACGGGATCTCATCAACTGAATTATCACGCATTGATTTTAAAATCAGTGTAGAAGAAGAAACTATTAAATTTGTTTCGGTTAACAATTATTACCCTAAAGATGCCACAGATCAGAGTGGTTCTGGCATAGGATTGCTTAACTTAGATAAACGTTTACAATTAATTTACGGTAATGATCACAAGCTCAAAATAGATGTGCAAAATGATTTATTTATCTCTAAGCTCAACATTCCTGTTAGATGAGTATTTCTCAAGAACCTAAACTTTCCTGTATTGTTGTTGATGATGAGCCTATGGCGCTCAATCTTATAGAAAGTTATGTTCAAAAAACACCCTTTCTTGATCTAAAAGGAAAATGCAGTAGCGCCATTCAAGCGCTTAAAATTCTGAATACAGAACAAATAGATCTTATTTTTTTAGACATACAGATGCCCGATCTAACGGGCATTGAATTATCTAAAACGCTTAGCAAAACCACGCGTGTTATTTTTACAACAGCTTTTGATAGTTATGCCTTGCAAGGCTATAAAGTAGATGCGCTAGACTATCTTTTAAAACCCTTTAATTACACCGAATTCCTACTAGCGGCAAACAAAGCGCTATCGTGGTTTAAGTTAGTTAGCACGGCTACTGACACTACCACCACACCACCTAAAAAATACCTTTTTGTAAAATCTGAATATAAACAGGTAAAATTAGAACTCGACGACATCCTTTATTTTGAGGGTTTAAAAGACTACATAAAGATTTACCTCGCGAGTCAGTCAAAACCGGTGCTCACCCTAAAAAGTCTAAAAGCTTTAGAACAAGAGTTGCCGTCTAACTTTATGCGCATACATCGCTCATTTATTATTTCGTTAGATAAAATTGATGAAATAGAACGCAGTCAAGTTATCATTTCAGGAAAACGCATAACTGTTTCTGAAGGCTACAAAGAAGCCTTTCAAAATTATATTTCTGACAATTCTATACAATCCTAGACCAGACAAGGCCGCATAAGTTTTAACATCAAATAAAATTTGAGATTTTCACTTATTAGGAATATTTCCATAATTTTGTATTTATTCCTAATAAATTATGAATCGAAATATTTTACATCTCGACCTTGATACTTTTTTCGTTTCATGCGAACGAAGATTAAACAGCAAACTTATAGGCAAACCAGTGATTGTAGGTGGTACCGGCGATCGTGGTGTGGTGAGCGCTGCCAGCTATGAGTGTCGTGCTTATGGCGTACACTCTGGTATGGCGATGCGCATGGCGCGACAGCTTTGTCCACACGCCACCTACATACGCGGTAACGCAAGTGTTTATACCAAATTCTCTAAAATGGTAACCGATATTTTACAGGAACAAGTTCCGGTTTTAGAAAAATCAAGTGTAGACGAGTTTTACGCAGATCTTACCGGGATGGATCGGTTTTTTGGTTGCTATAAATTTGCTAAAGAGCTTAGAACTAAAATTATTAGAGAAACAGGCTTGCCTATTTCCTTTGGTCTTTCAGTGAATAAAACCGTCTCAAAAGTCGCTACAAATGAGGCTAAGCCAGACAGCCAACTAAAGGTTGATGCTGGTTTTGAGAAAATCTTTCTCGAGCCACTTTCTATCAGAAAAATTCCTATGGTGGGCGAAAAAACTTTTAGAACGTTTTGTAATCTGGGCGTTAAAAAAGTAGGACTGGTACAGCAAATGCCGGTAGAAATGATGGTTTCTGTTTTTGGCAAAAACGGAAGAGTCATCTGGGAACGTGCAAATGGTATTGACCGCACACCTATTGTGCAATACCACGAGCGCAAATCGATCTCTAGTGAGCGTACGTATGGTAGAGACACCACAGATCTCATAAAACTCAAAACAACCATACGTGCAATGGCCGAAAATCTGGCCTTTCAATTGCGTGCAGGCAATAAATTGACTTCCTGCATTACGGTAAAAGTGAGATATTCAGATTTTCAGACCTATTCAAAACAACTTAAGGTTCCGTATACCGCCGCAGATCACAACTTGATTCCGCAGGTCTTAGAGCTTTTTGAAAAACTTTATAACCGCAGACTGCTCATACGATTAGTTGGTGTGCGCTATAGCGGCTTGACCGAAGGACACTACCAGATAGATCTTTTTGAAAACACTAGCCGCACCGTCAATCTCTATAAAGCGATGGATGCGATACGCCTGCGTTACGGAGACCGCAGTATTATGCGCGCTGCAACGCTGGGCGAAGGTTCGCGCACCATTGGTGGACAAGGCAATCCGTTTAATGGGCAACCGCCTATTGTTTTAGCACACAGACATCAGTAGCATTTACAGCAACCTTAGTATTTTATGTATTTAAATTGTCACTCTTTTTTCAGTTTACGTTACGGCACTCTTTCTGAGGTGCAGTTGCTTGATCTTGCGGTAGATTATAAGCTGGACACTATTGCACTTACTGATATTAATAGTACTTCTGCCGGACTCAATTTTGTACGCAAAGCGAAAGAAAAAAAAGTCAAGCCTGTGCTAGGTGTAGATTTTAGAAACGGAATCGAACAGTGCTATGTATGCCTTGCTAAAAACAACGAAGGCTATCTTGAACTCAATAATTTCTTAGCACAACACCTTCATAACAAAACTAATTTCCCCGAAACAGCTCCAGCTTTTAAAAATGCGTTCACCATTTATGCTTTTGAACGCGCGCTTGAATTAGACAAAACCCATTTCAGTGAAAATGAGTTTATAGGTATTGGTATTCACGATTTAAACAAGCTACGCTTTTCTCAATACAGCACTTATCACGACAAATTGGTCTTGTTGCTTCCGGTGAGTTTTAATTCTAAAAGAGATTTTAATGCGCACCGGTTACTGCGTGCCATAGATCTGAATTGTCTGCTGAGTAAACTCCCAAAAGAAGCACAGGCCTTACCTGATGAGTTAATGTTTGATCCAAAAAAGATAAAAAATCTATTTGAAGAGTTTCCGCAGATTCTATTAAACACTCAAGCGTTATTAAAGCAATGCAGCATCGATTTTAAATTTGCTAAAGAGCGTGAAAATCAAAATTTAAAAACTGTTTTTGGCAGCGAACAAAAAGACTACAAACATCTTTTAGCACTTTGTGAAAAAGGTTTAAAAGAGCGTTACGATGAGATCACACCTAAAATTAGGGAGCGACTAGAACGAGAGCTTACGCTTATCAAGAAAAAAGACTTTGTTTCTTTTTTCCTGATCAATTGGAAGATCATTGAATACGCCCGAAGTCAAGATTATTTTTATGTAGGTCGCGGTAGCGGTGCGAACAGTATTGTAGCTTATTTGTTACGCATAACTGATGTGGACCCTATAGAATTAGATCTATATTTTGAGCGCTTTTTAAATGAATATAGAAGTAGTCCGCCTGATTTTGACATCGACTTTTCTACTTGGGATCGCGAGGATGTAACGGCTTATATTTTTAAAGAATTCGGAAAAAACAATCAAGTTGCTTTACTGGGCTCGTATGTCACTTTTAAACATAGCGGAGCCGTACGCGAACTGGGCAAAGTTTTTGGACTCCCTAAAACCGAAATAGATAAGTTGAGTAGCGGTCAGTTTAATGTTTCAGACTTAGATTCGATCGCGCAGCTCATCCTTAAATATGCGGCTTATTTTCATAAAAAGCCTAATTATCTCAGCATTCATGCCGGCGGAATTTTAATTTCAGATAGACCTATTCATTACTTTTCTGCGACGCATTTACCGCCTAAAGATTTTCCAACAGTACAATTTGATATGCATATTGCTGAAGATGTAGGTCTGTGTAAGTTTGATATTTTAGGGCAGCGCGGTTTGGGTAAGATCAAAGACGCA